>NZ_JBQFZK010000013.1:0-112630 GCF_056542185.1 Ruegeria sp. AE4
GAACCGGCATCTCCCACCCGGCAAAATCAACCATCTTGCCGCCCAACTCAACGTGAAGCCCAAAAAGCGGCGTGCGTCTAATCTCGGTCATTGATCCAACCTTTCACTCAACGGGACTGGTCGCGAACAACCATGACGGTGCAATGCGCGTTGCGCACGACACGGGCCAGGTTCGGACCGATTTCATAATTCGGAAAATCACCCTTGGTCGAGGCCATGACGATCAGGTCAAAGCCGTCCTTGTAGGCGCGCTTGAGGATTTCACGGTAAACGCTGCCTTCTTCAACATGGATAGGCACGTCCGATGCGTTGCCATGATCCAGAATGGCCTGAACCGCATTTCGCACGTGGTCTTTGGCACCGGCACCATAGTTTGCGGGAAGGTTCGGCAGCTGGATGATCTCGGGGATAACGGCAACCGCGTGCAGTTCAGCCCCGTAGAACCTGGCCTGTTCCAAGGCGACTGGCAGGGCATTTTTCCACGAACGGTCGTCGGTGTGATCAATGGGCAGCAGGATTTTCGTGGCCATCACGTCTCTCCTCGAGATATGGAATTCTGTTTTTAAAGGCGGGGGGCCGGAATGGCCCCCCGGTTTCAAGTCAGACCAAGCTTATTCGGCAGGCGCGCCGCCCGGCTCTTCGGACTTGCCGCCCGAGGCGAAGAACTCTTTCGTCAGCTTGAAGACGATCGGGCTCAGCAGGGCCAGGGCGATCAGGTTCGGAATGGCCATCATGGCGTTCAGCGTGTCGGCCAGCAGCCAGACAAAGCCCAGATCCGCGGTTGCGCCGAAGTAGATCGCGATGATCCACAGGATGCGGTAGGGAAGCAGGGATTTCACGCCCAGCAGGAACTCGACGCATTTCTCGCCATAGAAGGACCAGCCGAGGATGGTGGTAAAGGCAAAGATCGACAGAGCGATGGCGATGATCGACCCGCCGATACCCGGCAGAGTGGTCTCGAACGCCAGCGAGGTCAGCGCCGCACCGGATTCTCCCGATGTCCAAGCACCTGACGAGATGATCGCCAGACCGGTGATCGAACAGACGATGATAGTGTCGATGAACGTTCCCAGCATCGCGATCAGGCCCTGATTGACCGGGCCTTTGGTCTCGGCTGCCGCGTGCGCGATCGGAGCGGAACCCAGACCCGCTTCGTTCGAGAAGACACCGCGCGCAACACCAAAGCGGATGGCGGCCCAGACGGCTGCACCTGCGAAACCACCTTCGGCGGCTGATGGGGTGAAGGCGTAGGTGAAGACCAGCGACAGCGCATGACCGATGTTGCCGATGTTGATGATCAGGACCAGCAGTCCGGCAACGATATAGGCAATCGCCATGAACGGAACCAGTTTACCGGCGACCGCACCGATACGGGTGATACCACCCAGAATAACAGCGGCAGTCAGAACCATCAGAGCGACACCGGTGACCGAGGTGTTTACTCCGAAATTCGATTCCAGAACCTGTGCAACACCATTGGCCTGCACGCCGTTACCAATGCCAAAGGCCGCAACTGCGCCAAACAGGGCAAAGGCAACACCCAGCCACGCCCATTTCGCGCCCAGGCCGTTCTTGATGTAGTACATCGGGCCGCCGACGAAGTTGCCCAGCTCGTCCTTTTCGCGGTATTTCACCGCGCAGACAGCCTCGGCATATTTGGTGGCCATGCCCACCAGGGCGGTCATCCACATCCAGAACAATGCGCCCGGACCGCCCAGGAAGACAGCAGTGGCAACACCGGCGATGTTCCCCGTACCGATGGTGGCCGACAGCGAAGTCATCAACGCGTTGAACGGGCTGATCTGCCCTTCGCCCTGACCTTCACGGCCTTTGAACAGCAGGCTGAAGCCCGTGCCAATGCGCAGGATCGGCATGAACTTCAGTCCGACCTGCAGGAAGAAGCCGACGCCAAGGATGAGAACCAGCATCAGCGGCCCCCACACGACGCCATTGATGGCCCCTACGATTGAATTTAACGCTTCCATGGATTCCCTCCCATTTGCGTTTGGTTTATGCCCCTTTGGCGATAGCCCGCTGGCGAGCCTGCCTGAGAGCAGCGAAATCTTCGTCCGCATGGAACGACGACCGGGTCAGCGGGGTTGCTGACACGTGCAAAAAGCCCTTGGACCGGGCAATCTGTTCCAGCTGGGCGAACTCTTCCGGTGTCCAGAACCGGTCGATTGGATGGTGTTTCGGGGTTGGTTGCAGATATTGGCCAACGGTCAGGAAATCGACCTGCGCTGCACGCAGATCATCCATGACCTGACGCACATCCGTGAGTGTTTCCCCCAGGCCCACCATCAGGCCGGATTTGGTGAATAGTTCCGGATTGGCGTGCTTGGCATCATCCAGCAGCCGCAGCGACGTGTAATACCGCGCGCCAGGACGGACGGTCGGATATAGGTGCGGCACGGTTTCCAGATTGTGGTTGAACACGTCCGGTGCGGCGTCAAAGACTGCCTTGGCGGCGTCGCCCTTGCCCAGAAAATCGGGGGTCAGAACTTCGACCGTGGTGCCGGGGTTTTGGTGGCGTACCGCCCGAATGGTCTGGGCAATATGCTCGGCCCCGCCATCGGCCAGATCGTCGCGATCGACCGAGGTGATGACGACATGGCGCAGGCCCAGCTTCCTGACCGCCGCTGCAACGCGACCGGGTTCGAAAGCGTCCAGCGCGTCGGGGCGGCCAGTCGATACGTTGCAGAACGAGCATCCGCGTGTGCAGACCTCGCCCATAATCATCATGGTTGCGTGGCGCTTGGACCAACACTCGCCGATATTGGGGCAGGCCGCCTCTTCGCAGACCGTCGCCAGATTGTGATCCCGCATCAGGCGCCGGGTTTCGTAATAGGCGGAGCTGTCGCCTTTTTTCTTGCGTATCCACTTGGGTTTGCGCGGAATGACGCTGTCGGCCTTTTTGGCTTTTTCCGGGTGACGTGGTCTTAGCTGGATGGTCATCTGGCTGTTCCCCGCTACGCGTGAATTGCCCGGCCCAGGGCGTCAAGGCAGGCTTCTTTCACAGCCTCGCCCATCGCCGGGTGGGCATGGCAGGTGGCTGCGACCTCGGCGACGGTGATGCACTGGGCCATGGCCAGAACCAGCTCGGCAATCAGATCTCCCCCATGCGCACCGCAAATATGCGCGCCCAAGATCCTGCCTTCGGAACTGGCCAGCACCTTGACGGCCCCGTCGGTCTCGCCGGTCGAGCGCGCCCGCGAATTGGCCATGAAGGCAAACTTCCCGACCACGTATTCAATGCCCGATTCTTGCAAGGCTTCTTCGGTCAGCCCGACCGAGGCGACCTCGGGGTCGGTGTAAACCACGCCGGGCACGGTATTGTAGTCAACATGTCCCACTTCGCCTGCCAGCATCTCGACACAGGCAACGCCATCCTCTTCGGCCTTGTGTGCCAGCATCGGCCCTGGAACGCAGTCGCCAATGGCATAGATGCCGGGAACAGAGGTACAGAATGTGTCATCCACCTGAATAAAGCCGCGCGGGTCGCAGGCTACCCCCAGTTCTTCCAGCCCCAACCCGCGCGTTACCGGTCGGCGTCCGACGGCGATCAGAACCTTGTCGGCCTCGATCACCTCTTCCTTGTCTTTGCCAACCCGATCCAGAGCAAGCGTCAGTCCGGCCGCGGTCTTGTTGACGGATTTCAATGCCCGACCAAGCTGGAACTTCAGGCCGCGCTTGGCCAGCGCCCGCTGCGCCAGTTTTGCAATCTCGCCATCTATGCCGGGCAGCACACGGTCCAGATATTCGACGACGGTGACTTTCGCGCCCAGACGCGCCCAGACCTGACCAAGTTCCAGACCGATCACACCTGCGCCGACCACCACCAGATGATCCGGCACGCTTTCCATCGCAATCGCGCCGGTCGAACTCAGGACGTCCTGCTCATCAATCTCGATCCCCGGTAGCGTGGTAGGTTCCGACCCGGTCGCGATCAGAATGTTCTTTGCCTCATAGATGTCAGCGCCAACCTTGATCTGCCCGACTGAAGGGATGCTGGCCCAACCTTCGATCAGGTCAACGCCGTTCTTCTTGAACAGGAATGCGATGCCTTTGGTCAGGTCGCCCACGATCTTGTCCTTGCGCTCCATCATCGCGCCGACATTGATGCTGGCCCCCTCGACCGCAACACCGTGGGAGGAGAGATGTGCAAGCTCGGCATATTTGGCCGAGGAGGTCAGCAACGCTTTGGAGGGGATGCACCCCACGTTCAGACAGGTGCCGCCAAGAGCGCCGCGCCCTTCGACGCAGGCAACTTTCAGTCCCAGCTGAGCCGCGCGGATCGCGGCAACATAACCGCCCGGTCCGCCTCCGATGACAATCAGATCGTAGGTGTTCATTTCGCGCACTTTCAGTATATCGGGTGGCTTGCGCAAAGCGCGCGAACCTTTTCGCGGGTTTCTTTTTCGATGGCCGCGTCGCCTTCGGGCGACTGCGCCAACGCGTCCAGAACATCGCCGATCAGATGGCCGATCTGTTTGAACTCTTCAGGGCCAAAACCCCGGCTGCACCCGGCGGCAGTGCCCAGACGGATACCGCTGGTGATGGTGGGTTTCTGGGGATCGCCCGGAACGCTGTTCTTGTTACAGGTGAACCCGGCACGTTCCAGCGCGGCCTCGGCATCCTTGCCGGTCACACCGATCGGGCGCAGATCGACCAGCATCAGGTGGTTTTCGGTGCCACCCGAAACGATGTCACATCCGCGCGCCATCATGACATTGGCCAAAGCCGATGCACTGTCGACAACGCGCTGCATGTATTCTTTGAACTCCGGCTTCAGCGCCTCTCCGAATGCAACCGCCTTGCCGGCGATCACATGCATCAGCGGGCCACCTTGCAAGCCCGGGAATACGGCAGAGTTGATCTTTTTCGCCAGCGCTTCGTCATTGGTCAGAATGATCCCGCCCCGCGGGCCGCGCAGTGTCTTGTGGGTGGTTGAGGTGACGATATGCGCGTGCCCAATGGGCGAAGGGTGCAGGCCAGTTGCGACCAGACCCGCGATATGCGCCATGTCCGCCAGCAACCACGCACCAACTTCATCTGCGATCTCGCGGAAACGGACAAAGTCGATCTTCTGGGAATAGGCCGATGCGCCTGCGATGATCAGCTTGGGCTTTTCCGCCCGGGCCAGCTCGGCCACCTGGTCGTAATCGATCAGGCCGGCTTGGGTCAGACCGTATTGTACCGGCCGGAACCACTTGCCGGATTGGGCAGGTTTTGCACCGTGTGTCAGGTGCCCGCCCGCATCCAGCGACATGCCCAGGATGGTGTCACCGGGGCTCAGCAACGCCAGTTTGACCGCCCCGTTCGCCTGAGCGCCGGAATGGGGTTGAACGTTGGCGTATTCACAACCGAACAGCTGTTTCAGCCTTTCGATGGCCTCGACTTCGACCTCGTCGACATATTCGCACCCGCCATAATAGCGGCGCGCAGGATAACCTTCGGCGTATTTGTTGGTCAGGACCGAGCCCTGAGCCTCGATCACAGCTTTCGAGACGATGTTCTCGGACGCGATCAATTCAATCTGTTCCGCCTGACGTATTCCTTCGCGCGCGATCGACGCGGCGATTACCGGGTCAGCCTCATTCAGCGACGTTTTGAACATTATCCCCTCCTTCGGTTCCGAATCCTCAGTACGAAACTTTGTTTCCAATAGTGGAAAATGATCCAATAGGGCAACATAAATCTCTTATTCAAGAAGTTGCGTATGTATGGGAAAACCTGTAGCCTTTGAAAAACAGGGGGAAATCCATGGTCGATGAAAGCCAAAACGATGTTTCCGGGCTGGAAGAACCGGACGAAGGCGAGGCTTTGGGCCGCTCCATTCGCGATGCGCGACGATCAAAAGGTTGGACTTTGGAAGAGGCTGGCCGTGCTGCGGGTATTGGTCGGTCCACTCTGTCCAAGATCGAAAACAACCAGACACGGCCCAGTTTTGAAATCGTGCGGCGCCTGACACAGGCGCTCGACATGAGCACGCCACAGCTGTTCCTGCAATCGGGTCAGTCGGGCATCTCGGGTCGCCGCGATTTCACTCCAAAAGGCGAGGGAGAATTCAAGACCACGCCCACCTATCATCACGAACTGCTGTGTTCCGAACTGACCAGCAAACGGATGCTACCCTATATCGCAACGATCAAGGCGCGGGATGTATCCGAGTTCGACACTTGGATTCGGCACTCTGGCGAAGAATTCATGTATGTACTCAGCGGCGAGCTGATTTTCCTTTCCGAACATTACCGACCCTTGCCCATGAAGGCCGGGGATTCACTGTATTACGACAGTGGAATGGGCCATGGCTGTATCTCGACCAGCGACGAAGACGCCAGGATTCTGTGGGTTTCGCTGGAGTGATATCAGAAAACCGCATGCTTTATTGCAGGTTGTGAAAAGCAACAAACGGCTTCCCGCCAGTCCCGGCTTATCGCCCCGACAGGTTTCCGTTCCGAAATGCGGTCGGCGTCTGACCGAACTCGGCCTTGAACGCACGCGTCATGGCGCTGGCATTTTCGTATCCACAGCGCCCCGCGATCTCGGCGATGGATTGTTCCGTATCCTCGGTCAGATTGCGTGCGCGGTTCAGGCGCAGACGCCGGTACAGCGCTTGCGGAGTTGTTTTCAGTTCCGCCTGAACACGCGTTTCAAGCCGTTTTTGCGAACACCCGATTTTCCGGGCAACGCTTCGGACTGACAGCGGTGCTTCAAGATGCGCCTGCATGACAGTCAGCGCGCGATTGACCAGCGTGTCCTCGGATTTCAGAGGCAGGTCATAATGGCCGCGCCCGTTCCGGCTCATGAACAGGTGCTCGACCTCCATCGCCAGCAGCGGGCCGTGATCCCGGCGGATCAGGGTCAGGGCCAGATCAAAGGCGGCCATGGCCCCGGAACAGGTCAGCCGGTAGCCATCGATGACAAACCGTTCCTGCACGGCCTCCACCGCCGGAAACCTTTCCTCGAACCGCGAAAACTCGTCCCAATGAATGGTCGCCCTGTGGTCATCCAGCAATCCCGCGCTGGCCAGCAGCCAGCTTCCCGTGTCCAGCCCGGCCAGGTGCTTGTGTTTCTTGGCCGCTGCCAGCACGGCACGCATGGTCGACCGCGTATCCAGCTTCAGGTACCCATATGACGGCATGACAACAAGAAAATCCCCCTGTTGATCGCCGATGGCCCCGTTCGGGGTGACGACAAGGCCGCTGGAGCTTTGAACAGGGTTGCCGTCAAGCGAACAGAAGCGCCATGCATATAATGCCTGCCGCGACAGGGTGTTTGCCGCCCGCAACGGTTCGACCATGTTCGCAAGGCAATGGTTCGAGAACCCGTCGAACAGAAGGACATTGTATTGCTGCGATAATATTTTCGAACTCGGCATGAAAATGATCTATCTCTGCATGCCGCGACCATGAGCGATGGCGTTTGGTTGGTCAACCACCGATCCAGGGAACACGCGCCATGCAGTTTGGTCTGACAGAAGAACAGGACATGATCGTCTCGACGGTCCGCAGCTTTGTAGAAAAAGAAATCTACCCGCATGAAGACGCGGTCGAACGCAGCGGAACGGTCCCGCCGGAGCTTGGCAACGAGATCAAGCAGAAATGTATCGATCTGGGGTTCTATGCCTGCAACTTCCCCGAAGAAGTGGGCGGCGCGGGCCTGTCGCATCTGGATTTTACACTGGTCGAGCGTGAACTGGGCCGTGGGTCGATGGCGCTGACGCATTTCTTTGGCCGCCCGCAAAACATCCTCATGGCCTGCAACGACGAACAGCGCGAACGCTATCTGCTGCCCGCAGTGCGCGGGGAAAAGATGGACGCGCTGGCGATGACCGAACCGGATGCCGGATCGGACGTGCGCGGCATGAAATGTCAGGCGGTGCGCGACGGTGGCGACTGGGTCGTCAACGGATCAAAACACTTCATCTCGGGCGCGGAACACGCGGATTTCTTCATTGTCTTCGTTGCCACCGGCGTGGATGAGACCCCTAAAGGCCCCAAAAAACGCATCACCACCTTCCTGGTGGATCGCGGCACACCGGGCTTTGAAGTGCGCGACGGCTACAGATCCGTCAGCCACAGGGGCTATAAAAACTGTATCCTGTATTTCGACAATTGCCGCCTGTCCGATGCGCAGGTTCTGGGCGAGGTCGATGGCGGTTTTGCGGTGATGAACGAATGGCTTTACGCGACCCGTCTGACGGTTGCGGCCTTCTCGGTCGGGCGCGCGCGGCGCTGCTTTGACTATGCGCTGAATTACGCCGCCGAGCGCAAGCAATTCGGCCAGCCCATCGGCAAGTTTCAGGGCGTTGGCTTCCAGATTGCCGACATGATCACCGAGATTGACGCCGCCGATTGGCTGACCCTTGCCGCCGCTTGGCGTCTGGATCAGAACCTGCCCGCAAACCGCGAGATCGCCTCGGCCAAGCTCTATGCCTCCGAGGCATTGGCGCGGGTCACCGACACGACGCTGCAAATCTTCGGCGGCATGGGCCTGATGGATGATTTCCCGATCGAACGGTTTTGGCGCGACGCCCGGGTCGAACGGATCTGGGACGGCACCAGCGAGATTCAGCGCCACATCATCAGCCGCGATCTTCTGCGTCCGCTGGGCGCCTGACCATGACCAAAGACCTGACCCGGCTGCTGCGCCCGAAATCCATCGCTGTCATTGGCGGCGGTGCATGGTGCCAACAGGTTATCCTGCAATCCGAACGCATGGGATATGCCGGTCAGATCTGGCCGGTCCACCCCAAGGCTTCGGACATTGCGGGCCACAAGGTTTATGGGCATATCGAAGACCTGCCCAACGCACCTGACGCGGTTTTTATCGGTATCAACCGCCACGCCACGATTGAAGCGGTTCAAGTCCTGTCCAGCATGGGTGCGGGTGGCGCCGTCTGCTTCGCCTCGGGCTTTTCCGAGGCTGTGGCCGAGGACGACACCGGCGGGGATTTGCAGGATCAACTGATCGCCGCGGCCGGAGACATGCCCATTCTGGGCCCGAATTGCTATGGATTCATCAACGCGCTGGACGGGGCATTGCTGTGGCCCGATCAGCACGGGGTTGTGCCCGTCGACAAGGGCGTGGCGATCCTGACGCAAAGCTCGAACATCTCGATCAACCTGACCATGCAGAAACGCGGGCTGCCGATTGCCTATATGGTCACCTGCGGAAATATGGCTCAGACCAGTCAGGCGCAGATCGCCTCGGCCCTGATCGATGACCCGCGCGTGACCACAGTGGGCCTGCATATCGAAGGCTTCAAGAACATCCGCGAGTGGGAAGCGCTGGCCGCCAAAGCCCATGCAAAGGGCGTCCCGCTGGTTGCCCTCAAGGTCGGCGCATCGGAACAGGCGCAGGCGGCAACAGTTTCCCATACCGCGTCGCTGGCGGGCAGCGATGCCGGGGCGCAGGCGCTGCTTGACCGGCTTGGCATTCCACGCCTTCCGGCACTGCCCGACTTCCTTGAAACACTCAAACTGCTGCACTGCTACGGGCCGCTGCCGGGGGGCAACATCTCCTCGATCAGCTGTTCGGGGGGCGAGGCGAGCCTGATTGCCGATATGGCTGTCGGCACGGGGCTGCAATTTCCAAGGCTGAACGATGAAAAACTGACACGCCTGCGTGACGCGCTCGGGCCCATGGTCGCGCTGAACAACCCGCTGGATTATCACACCTATATCTGGCGTGACGAGCTGGCGATGACGCGGGCCTGGTCGGGCATGACGGGCGACGATATCGACATGACATTCTCGATCGTCGACTACCCGACCACCGACTCTACCGATTGGGCCTGCGCAACGCAGGCAGCGCTGAACGTACGGGCAGAAACCGGTGCCCGGTTTGCGATTGTCGCCACCTTGCCGGAACTTTTGCCGGAAGACATCGCACAACAGCTGATGGCCGGGGGTGTTGTCCCCTTCATGGGCCTGCGCGAGGCGCTATCTGCGACCCGCGCGGCAGGGCAGGTCAAGGCCCCATCCGCTGCGCCCGTTTTGCAACCGGGTATGATGGAACCAACCCAAACCCTGACCGAAGGCGCCTCGAAGGCGGCGCTGGCGGAATGCGGCCTACGCATCCCGCAAAACCGGACGGTGCGGGGCGCGGAAGCTGCCCGTGCCGCAGCGGACCAGATGGAAGGCCCATTTGCCGTCAAGGGTGTCGGGCTTGCGCATAAATCCGAACACAGCGCCGTTCGGCTGGGCATCCGGGCCGGCGACGTCGCGGCTGTCGCGGCTGATATCGGCACCGAAGACATCCTGATCGAAGAGATGGTCACCGGAACCGTTGCCGAGCTTCTGATTGGCGTGGTGCGTGATCCCGCCCATGGGTTTGTTCTGACCTTTGGGGCAGGGGGCGTGCTGACCGAACTGCTGCGCGACACGGTATCCTTGCTGGTGCCCAGCCCGCCCGGAGACATCCGCTCCGCCCTCGGTCAATTGAAGATCGCCCCACTGCTGGCGGGCTATCGCGGCCAACCGGCGGCTGATATGGATGCGATTGTTGCCGCGGTCGAGGCCGTTCAGACCTATGTCATGCAAAATGCCGACACGCTTAGCGAGGTCGAGATTAACCCGCTCCTGTGCACGCCGGACAAGGCTGTTGCCGTGGACGCCCTGATAAGAAAGGCCTGAGATATGGACCCGATCAAAACCCGCCGCGATGGTTCGATCCTCGAGGTCACGCTGGGCCGCCCCAAGGCAAACGCGATTGATCTGATCACCAGCCGCAGAATGGGCGATGTCTTTGCCGAATTCCGCGACGACCCGGACCTGCGCGTGGCCATCCTGACCGGCGCGGGCGAAAAATTCTTTTGCCCCGGCTGGGATCTGAAAGCTGCCGCCGACGGCGACGCGGTGGACGGAGATTACGGCGTCGGCGGGTTCGGAGGCCTGCAAGAGCTGCGCGACCTGAACAAACCCGTGATTGCCGCCGTCAACGGTATCGCCTGCGGCGGCGGGCTAGAGCTGGCCTTGTCAGCAGACATGATCCTTGCAGCTGACCACGCCACTTTTGCCTTGCCGGAAATCCGCTCGGGCACCGTTGCGGATGCCGCCAGCGTCAAACTGCCCAAGCGCATTCCCTATCACATCGCGATGGAGCTGCTTCTGACAGGCCGCTGGTTTGATGCCGAAGAAGCCAACCGCTGGGGTCTGGTGAACGAGATTGTCGCCGCTGATCAGCTGATGGACCGCGCGTGGGACCTCGCCCGACTGCTGGCGTCAGGGCCGCCGCTGGTCTATGCGGCCATCAAGGAAATCGTGCGCGATGCCGAAGACGCCAAGTTTCAGGACGCCATGAACCGCATCACCAAACGGCAACTGCGCAGCGTGGATGTCCTCTATTCCAGCGAGGACCAGCTTGAAGGCGCGCGTGCATTTGCTGAAAAACGCGATCCGGTCTGGAAAGGCAAATAATAACGCGGTGTGTTTGTCGCGCGGATCCGGTAAATTTCCCATTTACTGATCCGCGCCACAGGTGCACAGTTAGGCATGCCTTATTTCGAACGAAAACCATACGTTAGCACGCCACTTCCGGTCAGCCCGATCGCGCCACAGCCGGATGCGCAACCGATCTCGGACATTGCCCGCCGCGTGCTTGGGGCTGAACGGGGCGCGCAACAGCCGCTTGAAGGGCCATTTGCGTGCCGCAAAACCTGCCACCCCGGCGGCACCGCGACCATATTGCTGTCCTTTGACGCACCAAACGATGGCGGGCCCGTCGCACTACAGTTCGAACCGGGCGACCTGATCAACCGGAACGGCGACACTCTTCCGGCAAACCGGGTCAATGTTGTCCCCCCGCAAATCCAGCTAAACCCCGGCGAGTCAACAGATGTTGCCGTCATTGTAACCGTGCCGGATCTTGCCGATCCCGGCGAATATCACGGTCGGATTGCCTGCACAGGCACAGTGCAAACCTCGATCGTCGTGATGTATGAGGTGGCGGGCGCTCAAACCTGACGGGTTACGAGATAGTCCATGAAATGACCCAGAAACGCGCGCGGCACCTCTTCGGTGGCTGCAAAAACCTGCGCAAACTCCTGACGGGCCGAGGCCAGCAAGTCATTGGCCGCGTCCTGTGCATATCTGATGCAGCCATAGTGATCCATGCGATCCAGAACCCAGCTGACATCCTGCGTCGAACGGTTGTCACGCGGGTTTGACAGCATCTCCGACAGGCGCGCTTTTTCGGGCTCATCCGCCTGCAAGCTAAGCCGCCCCAGCATCAGCGTGCGTTTGCCTTCGTAAATGTCCCCGCCGATCTCTTTGCCATATTTGTCCTGCGAGCCCACGAGGTTCAGAACATCATCCTGTATCTGAAACGCGGCCCCCAGAAAAAACCCAAACGCGTTGAAATCGTCCAGATTAAGCGCGCCTGACGCCACATCATGTGGCCGGGCAATCAGCGCCCCGATGCGCATGGGGTGAATGAAACTGTACCAGCAGGTCTTCTTCAGACACATCGTCAGATAATCCGATGCATCCACGTTCAGCCGGTTGTCCCGTATCCAGCCAAGCTCCAGCGCCTGACCTTCAATGGACTGCTGCAAAAGGTGATCGAACTCGTCCACCACGCGTATACCCGTTTCAGGGCCCAGCGGCCCAAGGTTCTGGCGCAACAGGCGCAGGGCCAGCGATTGCATCCCGTCGCCGGTATTGATCGCCAGAGGAACCCCAAGCCGCTTGTGCATACATTCGCGCCCGCGCCTGAAATCGCTTTGATCCTCGATATCGTCATGGATCAGAAATGCGTTGTGCAGCAGTTCAAGAACGGCGGCAGACACCCGTGCGTTTTCGCTGTCACCGCCGAAAGCCTCGCATGTGGCCAGCAACAGCGCGGGCCGCAACCCCTTGCCCGAGGTTTCGATGTAATCCCGCATCGGCCCGTACAGATAAGCCTGCGGCTCGCCCGTCGGCAGCAGTTGCAAAAGCGTCTCACGGGCCCGATCCCCGTATGAGGTCAGCGTTTTCAGAAAATCCTGCTGTGCCGCAGGATCCAGATGTGCTGTGCCAGTGGCCACAGGGTCATCCCTTCTGGGTGATGATCACACGGGTTTTGGTCTCGTTCCTGCCCGTCTCGGCTAGGTTGGTTCCGGTTGCGGACAAAGGTGAATCCGTCAGCGGCAAGGCTTTGGACAACACCCCCGACTGGCCGCTGTCCCGTCCCAGATCAAAGGCAACATCCTCTGCAATCTCCTCTCCCGGGATCGGAAGATCAGCGGTCGGCTCGTAGGCCGCCATCAGGTCAAACAGCTCTTTCGGAGGGCAGATCATGCGCAACGCGTCCGCAATAGCAGGGTCTTCGGTAATCCCGCCGGGTTTTGAATACTCAGCCGCCGGTTCCCCGATGACGGCCAGCGGCCCTTCACCGCCACGCTCAACACCCACGGAATCCTGTCCCATCCTCAGCGCGGCTTCGACTGCAACCGCAAACCGGTTGTCCCAGGGCAGGCCGGCCTGATAGCGGGCAAAATCATAGGCGCGCAGCGGTTTCAGGATATCCGGCTCGTGCAGGTCCCAGATTTGGCAGGGCTCTGCTTTTGATCCGCCGCGTTGCAGGATGGCATTGACCGCCCGACGTGCCGCTTCGTTCGCCCCTTCCATGGTGGCAAGATCGGTGTAGGTGCGCACATAATCCGACGCCAGCATGAAGTTCGGGATTAATGTGGCCGCCTCAGGGCGCAACC
Organism: Ruegeria sp. AE4; assembly: GCF_056542185.1. NCBI lineage: Bacteria > Pseudomonadati > Pseudomonadota > Alphaproteobacteria > Rhodobacterales > Roseobacteraceae > Ruegeria > Ruegeria sp. AE4. The sequence goes on from NZ_JBQFZK010000013.1 coordinate 13,697, forward strand.
GCCAGCTGTTGATGCGGTTGACCAACAGCGGCTCCACATTGGTTTGGCGCTTGGGGTCGTTGGGATCCTGTACGATATCCGGATCAAGGAACCAGTAATGCATGTCCTCGTCGCGCAGGACGGTCTGGCCATCCACGTTGACGCTCCGCTTGAGCTGTTCCCAAACCTCTTGCGCAATCTCCTCGCGGCTGCAATCACGCGCGGTTTTTCCGTTCAGGCCCGGCTTGTCCCATTCCGAAATATCTATTGAAAGCAAACCCTTGGTCTTGCCTTCTGCCCAGTTTTCAAAGTTGATGGCCGACCAGAACTGTTTTTGCGAAACCGCGGTCAGGGCCCAGGGGCTGTCAATGAAAATGACATGGCCGTGCGTCAGTTCAACATCCTTGGTCAGATAGAACTGAATTCCGTTCATCCATTGCACGTCATCGGCCAGCAGGGGCAGCTTGGCCAGAGACGGGTCGATTGCCGTCATCGCAGGGGTGATCAGCGGAGCGATCCGTTCGATCGGCATCGCACTGATGAACCAGTCCCCGGTGACCTGCTTTTCTTCGCCATCCTGTTCAACCGTCGCGCTGACGATGCGGCCATCCTCGCAGTCGATGCCCGTGACCTTTGAGTTGAACTTGTACACGACCCCCTTGCTTTTGAGGTAATCCAGCCACGGCTGTATCCAGACAAGGTTGGTGGGACCGTTCAACAGCCGGTTGCCATGCGGCTCGGGCGTCGCGATACCCAGCTGAAGTTGAACCGCAATGTCGCCCACCGTCTTTGTACTGGCAGTTGTCGCCTTCGCGGCCACCAGCGAACGGGTCAGGCCAATCGCCAAAAACTTCTGATACGCTTCCGAGCGTTTTTCGGCACCGATGAAATCCCACCACCCGATGCGTTCATATTCATCGAACCGGCGCTCCTTGCAGGATGTCGCGATGCGCCACATGCAGGCGATGAAATGTTCGACATCCTCATAGGCAATCTGGTCCCGTGGCGAGAGCGTGAATGCAACCGTCTTGAGCACGTCGGCCACGTCTTTCAGCGTGCGGGGAAACCGTTCGGGAACGATGATGCCAGGGTCATCGAACTGGCTGACCAGAACCTGAGTGGTGGACACCAGATTATCGTAACAGGTGCCTTTGCCATAATAGGGCGTGCGTGCCATCGTATCGGTGATATGGCGGTAGAAATTCGGAAAGAACCGGAACCCGTGCTCGCCGGGCAGCCAGGGGCGTTTCACACCGGGGGGATAACTGGCACCGTCCATCTCGGCCCATTTTTCAAGCGCCTTGATGTGTTTCGCCTTGGACCCGTGATCGCCTTCGCCCTTCATCACGGGGATGCTGCGTGCCTTACCGCCGGGGATCAGCTGGCGCTCGTGAATCTCGACCTCGTACCCGCGCTCGATCAGCTCATGCGCGGCGCTCATTCCGGCCACGCCACCGCCCAGTATGACAACCTTTTCAGCCATCGGATGTTCCTTTCGCGGAATAGACGTCAAAGCGCAGGGTGATATCGGACAGGCTGGCTTCGCCGATGCCGAACCCCTGCAACCTGTTCATCCAGGCATAATTCGGGTTTGACGTCAGGTATCGCGGTGCCAGCCGGACCGGGGCCGAGGCGGGCAGAGTGCCCTTCGCCAGCCCGGCAAACCCATCCGGGCCAAAGTCACACACGCCGGTATCTTCAAACAGGATCGGCGCACCCCCTTCAACGGGTTGAATAAGCGCTCGGGCGTGCAAAAGCCCAACTCCGTCGGATCGCACGCGCATCCAGTCGCCCCCCAGCGGATCGATCGTCCCCTTCAGATGAGGTCCTTCAACCGTTCCGCCCTCTTTGATCCCGAAATGCAGCCAGATGCCGTCCGGTGTTTCACCTGACGGATAGAACTCGTCGGTGAACGGCACCACAAACCTGCCAACGTGTTCAAGCGCGGGCATTTGCGTGACAGGCTTTGCCGGGCTTGGCGGCGCAGGCTCGGGGGCCTTTCCGGGGCCGGGATCATATTCGCGACCACCGGTCGTCAGCACCGGTCGCCAGGTCAATGTCTTTTCCTGGGTCACAGATGGCAGCATGGCTGCAAACTGCTGAAACCCCGTCATCGGGTCGCATTGCAAGGGCCAGCCGCGAATGGCGCGTTCGGGGCCGCCATCTTCGGAAAAGATCACACGCACCACGTCATGCGAAGACACGGCGGGTCCGGCTTCGATCAGCACCCGATTTAACCCATTTACGTTGATCAATTCGGACCAACGCAATGTCACACCCCGGTCTGTGAATTCTCGCATGACCAGTTCTCCGGTCAGCACGTGATGGTGCAGATCGCCTGTGCTTCCTTGATCCTCAGGTGGAACTTCTGCTGCACGCGGAAGATGTGCTCACCGTCAGACGAGGTTTGCAGATACTTCACCGCGATATCCGAAGGCACGACAATCTCGACCGGCGCACCTTGCAGCGATACAAGTGCTGCCTTGTTTGCGGGCAGGGTGCCCGATCGCAGCAGCGGGCCGTCAAGGAACGGAAGAATACTGTCACGCGGCAGCACCATCGAGTTTTCGATCGGCGTGGTCACGGCCTGAAACAGCCCATTGCCCATCACGCAGGCAAAAGGCCCAAGGTATCCATGCGCTTCCAGCTTGTTGATGCCCGCGACCACGGCCTCGAAAACCTCGGGGCCGGAACAGGGTTTTTTCTTCCCGTTGATCGATATGGATTGACCTTCGCCAGCCTCCAGCAGCCCCGGGTATTTGCCGCCACCGCTGACGGTATAGATCGGCGGTAGATCCGCAGGTGCGCCACCGGCATGTTTGGGCGCTTCGCTGCTGCCTGGCTGGCCGTTGAAAACGATGTCATCCTCGACCTTGGCCACGACGGCGGCGGCCCGGCGGAACATGATCATGGCCGCGGCCAGTTCCGGATCAGCCACCTGCGCGCCTTTCAGGTAGACGTTGACGGAAACCGTCGTCAGCCGCAGGGTGTCATAATCATTCACTTCCAGACGCTTGGCCGCGCCTGATGCGTTGTCGACCAGACCCAGCTTGTTCAGGGGAACAGATTGCGTGTCCGCCGGCAGCGGCCCATAAAGCGGCAGAAAACTCGCAGCCACCCGCGCACGCAGCGCTTCATCATGGACGGCCTTGTTAACGGCATTCCACTGTTCGGTGTTCCAATCCAATGCGTCGGTCATTGTAAATCCCTCTTGGTGATGCTGCCCTGTTTGGCCGGGCAGTCCGTCTCGTTCATTCGGCTTTCGTCAAACTGTCCAGAAGTGCCTCGGCGCGTTGTTCCTGAACAACGGCACCACATTCGCGGGCAAGCGCCAATGCCAGTTCACCCTCGGCAATCGCGCTGTCCCGATCACCTTTGGCAGCAAAGGCTTTGGCCCGCACGCGGTGATATTCCGGTTTGTTCAGCGTTTCTCCTCGTTCCCAACCGGGGGTACACACGGTTTCAAGCCGGTCCAGGGCCTGATCAATATCCCCGTGATCGATCATCAACTCAGACAGAACAATCTGATTCTGCGGAAAAGTAAAGTTTCCACCAGACTTTGAGATCAGGTTCATGCAGGCCTCGATATGGGCCGGGACGCCCTCGATGTCACCTTTTCCCGCCTGCGCAAGACCCATGTAGATATCCTGCATGGCGTGAAGATACAGGAACCCTTCCTCATCGGCGATCTTGCGCGCTTCTTTCATAGTGACGTCCAGCCGGTCCCATTCGCCCGCGTAGGGCAGGAACATGCTGCACGCGCCCATGACATAGACAAGATTGGGTGCGTGGTTCAGTGCCCGGCTGACGTCGATGGCTTTCAGACGTGCGGCCTCCGCCTCATCAAACTTGCCCTGCTGCCACAGAAGGCACCCCTGAATGGCCAGCAACGACGCCGTGGTCGAGGACTGGGTCATCGGCATCATGGCCATGTCCAGCTCGGGCGTGATCAGCGCAAAGGCACGGTCAAGCTGCTGCTCGCAATCCGCAAATTCCCCGCGGAAGTAATGCGTGAAACTCAGCGCGCGGGCCGCCAGCACGTTGGCGACAGGATCGCCACTCATACCGGCCATCGCGTCCAGAGCCTGCCCCATCTCCATTGCCCGGTTCATCTGGCCCGCGACAAAGAAATTGGTCCAGCGGCAGAAGGTGGCCGCGAAAAGGGTTTCGCCATCGCCCAAGGCATGGGCAAGCTCCATCGCGCGGGCGGCTGTCTCTCCGACCTGGTCGGAGGACCATCCATAGATCGCCATGTAAGCCGGAAGGATATTCATCTGCACCCGAAGCTCGAATCCGTCACGCTCGGCATTGGCGGGCATCGTTCCGATATTACGCAGTGCCGCGCGAAACGCCGAGATCGCAGGCAGGTTCGCCAACCGCGTCAGGGCTTGTTCGCCTGCCGTAAACCAGTTGGACACCGCCTCATCCTTCAACCCGCCATGGTCGCAGTGATGCGCCACGGTATCGGGGGCGGGGTTCCCGAATGCGTTATGTCCGGCCAGCAAGGCCCGGGCGATTTTCAGATGAACCTTCTGTCGGTCTTCGCGCAGCAGCGAGTTATAGGCCGTATCCTGAACCAGCGCGTGGTTGAACGTATAGGTGGCCGTTCCGGCTTCGCCCGTGATCAGCACAACCCCAGCCGCCATCAGCTGCATCAGCGCGCTTTCCACATCCATGTCTTCCTGCGCCACCGCCTGGATCATCGCCGAGGTGAAACTGCGCCCGATAACAGACCCAAGCTGCGCGATGGGCTTTGCGTTTTCCATCCGGTCAAGACGCGACATCAACGAATCCTGAAGGGTCGCGGGGATACTCAGGGCATCCAGAACCTCGGCGTTGATCGGCGCATCTTGCGGCAGCTGGTCCAGAACCGCCTTTGTCATCTCTTCGATGTAAAGCGGCACGCCATCGGCTTTTTCGACAATCTGCCTGATCAGGATGACCGGCAAACTGTATGGCTCGGCCACGCGCCGGACCAGTTCCGAGGCTTCACTGCTGGCCAAAGGCGTCAGATCGATGCGCGCCGCGCGGCCCTCGTAATGCTCAGGCGGTTCATATTCAGGGCGATGCGACAGGACCACCAGTATCGGGAACCCGTCCAGTCCTGATGCCAGCGCCTCCAGCACGTCCAGCGTGGTTGCGTCAGCCCAGTGCACGTCTTCCACCACCAGCAACAAGGTGCCGCGCCTGTCACACAGGCTGCCAAGGCTGCGCAACAACACGTCCAGCGATTTGCGGGCCTTCTTCAGGGGGTCTGGATCCGGCTCTGCGCCCGTTTCGACCCCGGCCATATCGAGAAGAACAGGCAAATCCGCGTCGCTCAGACGAGAGGCGGCCTGAACAAAATCGGAAATCGCGCCCCGGATGCTGTCATCGGACTTGTCGCCTGAAACACGCCTCAACTCTCCCACGATCGGGTGAAGCGGAAGGCTGGCCAGATGCGGAATGCACTGCAAGGTAAAGGGTTTGACGCCAATTGTTTCAGACAGGGACTTGATCAGCCGCGATTTGCCAATGCCTGCGGCGCCACCGACAAACGCAAACCTGCCGGAGCCCGCCTGTGCATCTTTCCAAAGCTGGGTCAGGACCGAAAGATCGTCGCCCCGGGCGACAAGATCAACGGCTGACTGTCCGACACGCGCATCGAACCGGCTGGTCGCGACGCTTTCGGAAATGGCGCGATAGACGGTGCGCTGATTGTCAAACCCTTTCAGGTTCTGGCTGCCACGGGGCTCGAATTCGAATGCGCCTTGTGTCAATCGCCACGTCTCTGCGGAAACGATCACCTCACCCGGCTCGGCCAGACCTTGCAGGCGGGATGCAAGGTTCGCGGTTTCACCGACCAGAAAGTCCTGCGACCCAAGACTTGTCGACGAAACCACCCCTACAACAACCATACCGGTGGCAATTCCCGCGCGCAGATCCAGTTTTTCGCCAAACCTGTTTTCAAGGTTTTGTACGGCTTCGATGGTCTCCAGCACGGCGCGAACGGCGCGCTCGGCATCGTCCTCCATGGCTTTGGGATATCCGAAATAGACCATGATCCCGTCGCCCTGCCTGTAGGCCAGATGACAGCCATGCTGTTTCAGGGTGCCGATCGCCGTATCCAGATACAGATTCATGATCTGCATCAGGTCTTCCGGGTCATACCGCTGGGCCAGCTGCGTGGACCCTACGAGATCGCAGAAAACCAGCGTAAGCTGCCGCCGTTCGGCTTCCGACCTAAGCTCCTGCCGGGTCGAAGCTTCCTCAGATTTCAGACGCGCCTGCGCCTTGCGAAACCGCTTTCTTTCACCAACCGTCAGCCCCAGATCGCGCAGTTCGGGATCTGTCAGCTCGTCCAGAATATCATCATCCACGCCTTCCTGCCGAAACAGCGTGGCATGGTTTTCCAGATCAGCCAGTTGAAGAACTTTTGAGATACGCGGCGATGCCTCAAGGACCCCCGTCATCGTTCTGCGCCCCCGCCCATTTTCCTTCCCCCCTTACTCCCCTCAAAACATATTGTATTTGTATAAGCAAAAATAGAGAGGAATTTACGTTCTATCCACATGACGCAGGGACACCATTATTAACTTGTTATCTGCTGTGACAGATGTCGTTTCGAATTTCCACTCCACTTTGAATTTTTCTTGTCAAATCATTGGCTTTCGGTTTCATATTGATTTTTCACGCGCAAATCTGGGCCGGGCCTGCTGCCTTGCCGCACGGAATGGGAATGGGTGTTTTTCCCTAGGCTCTAGGGCCTCATGCGATTTCATTGAAGTTGTGGAAATGCGAAAATCACACCCTGCCAATTTTTGGCGCCACCGCGCGCCTTAAACGCTTCCCTAGCGTCAATAGACGCGTCGCGCGCGGCACAAGCATCTGCTTTGGCGCGGGAAACGTGACCCGGCAGGATACCGGCTCCACCAAACGGGCAGAACCGGTTTCTTCTTCAGACGGTTGCGCCTTTTAGGCGGATGGCAGTGCCAAGGCTGCCCGCGCAAAGCCCGACCAGAACCGAGATACCAAGTTCCAGCGCTTCCACATGGGCAAACTGAAAGCCCGCGAAAACCAGCGTTTCCAGAATGCCGACAACGGCCCCCAGTACCGCACCCAGCCATAGCTTGCGGGTCATCATTCCAAGCGCCAGCCCAAGTATGCCGGGCAGGCCCAGGACATTGGCGCCGATTGTTCCAAGTAAGTCTAACATGTCTGCCCCCACTCTAATTCGAACTGTTGTTCAGAAACGCGCGGATGTCGCTGCCCGAGGCGGATGCATGTTCCTGAAGAACCTCGCCCTCCACGGCCTCGCTTATCTTCTGGTACTGTTCCAGATAGTTCGCGGGCAGATTATGCGCGATGCCCTGATGGCAGTCGATGCATGTCATGCCGGTGTCGATGGCGCGCTGGTGTTCCGACGCGGCGCGGGTTTCCTGAATGGTAAAGTCCATGTAGTCAAAGTTGTGACAGTTGCGGCATTCACGACTGTCCGACTCCTTCATCTTCTTCCACACGGCCGAAGCCATGCTCAGGCGATGCGCCTCGTACTGCTCGGGTGTGCTGATGGTTCCGGCCAGCTCATGATAGACGTCTTTGACGGCCATGATCTTGGCTTTGATCTTGTGGCTCCATTCATCCGGCACGTGGCAGTCGGAACAGATCGCGCGAACGCCGGAATGGTTGTTGTAATGAACCGTTTCGCGATACTCGCCCAGGTTGGTTTCCATCGTGTGGCACGAGGTACAGAATTCTTCGGTATTCGTCAGCTCAAGGGTCCAGTGAAATCCACCCCAGAACAGGATACCGGCCAGAAATCCGGCCAGGACCAGAAAGCCTGAACTGAACAGCACCGTCGGCGTCCAGATCGCGTTCCAGAGGCGACCAAGCAAGCCGCGGTTTTCAGGAGAGTCGGCCATATCGGTGCTCCTTTCAGTCTTGCGTTGGATCAATTGCCGGCGGAGGGCTGGAACACGTTGTCGACCAGCGGCGGGGCGTCGGCCTGCGGTACGTGGCACTGGTTGCAGAAATACCGGGTTCCGGCGATCCGATCCAGTTCGCGGCCTTCACGGTCCAGGTAATGAGTCATCGACAGCGTCGGCGCGTTGCGGTCACCGGCTTTGGTCCAGTCATGGCAGGACAGGCACTGGTTGGTACGGATGTCGATCTGGTACTGTTCGACCGAATGCGGGATGACTGGCGGCTGCTGCCGGTAATTGCGCTGCTGGCGCCCTTCGACATTGCGGTGGATCTGGTCCAGCGGCACCGGCTCATCCACGTCCGCACCGCGCAGGGATTCAACCTGAGCAGATTGCGCGAGGGCCCATCCGCTCAGCAATAATACGGGTAGAAGGGCAATTCCGCCTGTAACGATAGATTTTTTCATCTTGGCACTCCCCTAGATAGGTCTGGCGGCGCGCGGCTCGGGCGCGGCAACTGGATCGGAAGGTTGGACGACGTGGTCGTCGAACCGGTGAGTAAAGGTAAAAACGTCGACCGCGCAGACATCGATGCAGCGGCCACAATTCGTGCAGTCGGGTGACAGGATCAGCGGGGTACTTCCCGGTTTGCCCTTCAGCGCGGGCGAGATCACCTGATTTTCCGGGCAGACCGTGTAACAATCCATGCAGTCATCGCAGGCGGCGCGGTTTGTGGCGCTGATCCGCAGCAGGCTTTTTGCTCCGATCAGGCCATAGAACGCACCCACCGGGCACAGGTGTCCGCACCATCCGTGGCGCGAGACGAAGACGTCAAAGACAAAGATGGCGGCGATCAGGGCCCAGACAAAGCCCATTCCAAAGACCAGCCCGCGATGCAGCATGGTGATCGGGTTGATCAGTTCCCACGCGATCATTCCGCTCAGACCCGAAACAAGCAGAACGGTTGCCAGAATCCACAGGCGCGTCCCGCGCTTGGGTTGCCAGCCTTTCGGCAGGTCCAGCTTGCGGTGCAACCAGTTGGCCGCATCCGTCACCGGATTGATCGGGCAGACCCAGGAACAATAGACACGGCCACCAATCAGGGCATAGACCACCAGAACGATCAGCCCACCGATCAGCGCGGTCATTTCGGGCCAGTGGCCCGCAACCATGCTCTGCAACAGGATGAACGGATCGGTCAAAGGCAGCACGCCCAGCGTCAGCGACCCGGCCAGCGTGCCCTGAACGATCCAGATGCCGAACCATGGGCCCAGCAGAAACAGAACCAGAAAGAACAGCTGGCTTGCACGGCGCAGCAGCAGATAGCGGTGCGCGCCGATCCAGCCCTTGCTGGCGATGGCCTCGTGACCTGTGGGCATATCTGTGCGGGCGCTCATTGTCCCACCCCCGGCAGATCATATCCCGGCGCAAAGCCGCCGGGCGTGGCCAGATTGTCCGTGCCCGGTCCGGGCAAACGGTCCGGCAGGTCGATGATCCCCTCGACCACCGGCGCGCCTTTCGCGGCCTTTTCTTCCCAACCCTTGCGGTAATGCTCTGCCGAACTGCCCCGCGCCAGCCGGGCAGGCAGCACCTTGATGGCGGCCTCGGGCAGAACACAGCTTTTCTCGCACATGCCGCAGCCGGTGCAGCGGTCGGCGTGGACGGTCGGGATGAACATCGCGTGATGGCCCGACCGCGTGTTGTGCGTGGTGTCCAGCGTGATCGCCTCGTCGATGACGGGGCAGACGCGGTAACAGACATCGCAGCGCAACCCGAGGAAGTTCAGGCAGTTCTCCTGATCGACCAGAACCGCGACCCCCATCTTCGCGTCGTCGATATTGTCCAGCGCGGGATCCAGTGCCCCGGTCGGACATGCGGCAACGCAAGGGATGTCGTCGCACATCTCACAGGGAATATCCCGGGCGGTGAAAAAGGGCGTTCCCGTCGCCACCGCGTCCGAGCCCAACTCGGCCAGTTTCAACGTATCGTATGGGCAATCCCGCACGCATAATCCGCAGCGGATGCAGGCCGACAGAAACTCCTTTTCCGGCAGCGCGCCGGGCGGGCGCAAAGCCTCGGCCGGCAGGGCGCGGGCGTCGCGGGCCAGATAGGCCAGCACCGTCCCGGCGACCACGCAGCCGCCCGCCACCCGCGCCGAATCCTGCAGGAAACGGCGCCGCTGCGGCGAAAGGGGTTTGTCGGCAAAAGACATGAGGATTTACCCGTACGATCCTTGTTGCCTATGCGCGCTCGACCTTGCAGGCGCATTTCTTGAAGTCGGTCTCTTTCGACAGCGGGCAGGTCGCGTCCAGCGTCAGCTTGTTGGTCAACTGGCCTTCATCGAACCACGGCATGAACACCAGGCCGCGCGGCACCTTGTTGCGCCCACGGGTCTCGACCCGGCTGGTGACCTCGCCCCGACGGGTGGACAGAACAATCTCCTGACCCCGGCGCAGATCCCGATCCTTGGCGTCCTGCGGATGCATGTAAACCACAGCCGCCGGGTAGGCGCGGTGCAGCTCTGGCACACGGCGCGTCATCGACCCCGAATGCCAGTGTTCCAGCACACGACCAGTGCACAGCCACAAATCATATTCCGCATCCGGTTCCTCGGCCGCAGGCTCGTAAGGCGCAAAGATGATGCTCGCCTTGCCATCCTTCTTGCCATAGAACTTCACGCCCGCGCCTTCGGGCACATAAGGGTCATAGCCTTCGCGGAAACGATACAGCGTCTCCTTGCCGTCCACGACCGGCCAGCGCAGACCACGGGCTTGGTGATAGGTTTCAAACGGAGCCAGATCGTGCGCGTGGCCGCGTCCGAAATTGGCATATTCCTCGAACAGACCCTTCTGAACGTAGAACCCGAAATGCTCGGATTCGTCGTTGTCAAAGCCCTCGGCCGTTTCCGACAGCGGGAACTTGTCGACGCTGCCATTGGCAAACAGAACCTCGTACATGGTCTTGCCGCGATGTTCCGGCATGGTGGCCAGCAACTCTTCGCCCCAGACCTCTTCAACGGTGAAACGTTTCGAGAATTCCATCACCTGCCACATGTCCGACTTGGCCTCGCCCGGTGCCTTGACCTGCTGCCGCCAGAACTGTGTACGGCGCTCGGCGTTACCATAGGCGCCTTCCTTCTCGACCCACATGGCGGTGGGCAGGATCAGGTCGGCGGACACGGCCGTGACGGTCGGGTAGGGGTCTGAAACGGTGATAAAGTTCTCGGGGTTGCGATACCCGGGATAACCTTCTTCGTTGATATTCGGTGCCGCCTGCATGTTGTTGTTGCACTGCACCCAATAGGCGTTCAGATCGCCATCCTTCAGCTTGCGGTGCTGCAGTACGGCGTGAAAGCCGGGCTTGGCCGGAATGGTACCCGCAGGCACATTCCAGGCGGTTTCGCAAATCTTGCGGTGCTCGTCATTCATGACAACCATGTCGGCAGGCAGACGGTGGGCAAAGGTGCCAACCTCACGCGCGGTTCCGCAGGCCGACGGCTGACCGGTCAGCGAGAAGGGCGAGTTTCCGGGCTCGGAAATCTTGCCCACCAGCAGGTGCACGTTATACATCAACGAGTTCACCCACGACCCGCGGGTATGCTGGTTGAACCCCATGGTCCACAGGCTCATGACCTTGCGGTTCGGGTCGGCATATTGCTGGGCCAGACGCTCCAACTTGTCCGCCGGAACACCGGACAACTCCGAAGTGTATTCCAGCGTGTATGCCGATACCGCCTCGGCATATTCCTCAAAGCTGATCGGCTCCATCTTGCCGACATTGGGGTTCGCGGCCTCTTGTTGCAGCGGATGATTGTCGCGCAGGCCATAACCGATATCGGTGGCGGTCTTGGTAATGTTGACGTGGTTCTTGACGAACTCTTCGTTCACCGCGCCATTCTGGATGATGTAATTGGCGATATAGTTCAGGATCGCCAGATCGGTCTGAGGGTTGAACACCATGCCATTGTCGGCCAGCTCGAACGAGCGGTGCTCGAAGGTCGACAGAACATGCACTTCGCATCCCGGCTTGGTCAGGCGCGTATCGGTCAGGCGCGACCACAGGATCGGGTGCATCTCGGCCATGTTCGACCCCCACAGAACAAACGTATCCGCGTGCTCAAGGTCGTCATAGCAGCCCATCGGCTCGTCGATGCCGAAGGTACGGATAAAGCCGACCACGGCCGACGCCATGCAGTGACGCGCGTTGGGGTCGATGTTGTTCGACCGGAACCCGGCCTTCATCATCTTGGCCGCCGCATAACCTTCCCAGACGGTCCACTGACCGGAACCGAACATGCCCACGCTGGTCGGGCCTTTCTTGGCCAGCGCCTCTTTCCACTTGGCCGCCATGACGTCAAAGGCTTCGTCCCAGCTGACCGGCTCAAACTCGCCGTTCTTGTCATATTCGCCGTTGGTTTTGCGCAAAAGCGGCGTGGTCAGGCGGTCCTTGCCATACATGATCTTGGACAGGAAATAGCCCTTGATACAGTTCAGACCCCGGTTGACCGGCGCGTCAGGGTCGCCCTGTGTGGCGACTACGCGGCCATCCTTGGTGCCCACCAGAACCGAACAGCCAGTACCGCAGAACCGGCAGGCGGCCTTGTCCCAGCGGATATCAGGCGCGGCGGCCTGAGCGCTGGCCGAACCAGCGGCCAGTGGGATGCCGGCAGCCGAGGCCGTGGCAGCCGCTGCGGACGCTTTCAGGAATGTACGACGGGATTCAGAGATGGTCATTGCATGGGCCTCCTGCTGGACGGTTGGCTTGGAGCATCAGGACGCGGAGCAGCCTCCGCGAGATCTTCGAAATGGTGATAGGTCAGCGACAATGAGATCACGCCGGGGATCTGGTGCAGATCCATGATGGTTTCCGAGGCCAGCCGGTCGGCTGTATCCTCGACAACCACGACGAACCGGCCATCCTCGGCCTCCGCATGAAGCTCGACGCCATCGGTGCCGGTTATCGCCGCGCGCGCGGCGTCGGTGTGATCGGGGGCGATGTGGACAAGACAGCCACAGATATTCATTGGGTCACCTCCGGGTGCAAAGGGGCGGGGCGGTGCATCGTGATGGCCCCGGCAGGGCAGGCGGCAGAACATATGCCGCATCCGATACAGGTTTCGGTTTCAAGCGCCGGTTCAGCCCGCCCGCCCAGTTGCAGGCGAAAGCGGATGGCTTCCTGTTCGCAAGTGTCCTGGCACAGGCGGCAGCTCACCCCGTTCATCGACAGGCAGCTTGCGGCCTCGATCCGTGCGCGCCACGGCCACTCGGCCACACGCTCGGGCAACAGCGCCGGGGTCGGGCAGATTTCGGCACATGCACCGCATAAGGTGCAGCCGCCTGCGGAAAGATCCAGAACCGGAAAGCCGCTGTCGTCGAATGTGATGATGTCTTCCGGGCAGGCCCCGGCGCAGTCTTCACAGCCTGTGCACAGATCGGCAAAGCCTGTCACGCCCGCGCCCGGCGGTCGAATCGCATCAGGATCCTCCCGTAGGATACGTGCGCTCAGAAAAGCGCGTCTGCTGGTCAACTGGCTCATGGCTGGCGACTCGAGTGTGGATAGATTGGTTCGCGTCCTTACTTCCTAACTGCGCGAAGCAGCGCACGAATTGACCTATATCATGTTTTTCGCGAATATCATGTTCTTGGTGAATTTTCCTGACCCACCTGAGATTTGCGACCATGCGTCATACATTCAGCTCGATATGGGCCTCGGGAAAATGTCTCAAGATTTCAGCGACTTGGCTTTCTGGTGCCGCGCATATCGCAGTAGACAGCCCATCTGCGATCACCGCGTCAGGGGCAGAAACCGAAACCGTTCTGTCCCGGTTTGCAGGCCCGTCCGGGGTGATGATGTGGCCCAAACCCTGTCCCAGCGGCGTCCCCAGCGACGATGATGTCGCGACAGCGCGGTCACGCAGCGCGACCCGCTTCAGAACCCGCTGATCCGGCGCGGCCAACCCGACTTTCCAGGGGGCGCCGTCGCCTCGTGTACCCATGGCGGCAACCTCTCCCATATCGACCAGAACATCACGCAAGCCAAAGCCACGCAGCAGCGCGGCGATCCGATCCGTGATGGCCCCTTGGGCGATACCGTTCAGCGTCAGGGCCGACTGGCCCGGCGCCGGCAGCCGCACCGACGCAGCATCGAAAGACACCCGTTCCCAACCCACGGCAGCGCGGGCGGCAACCAGATCTCCGGGGCCTGCGCCTGTTGCCAAAGCATACCACAGGGGCTGAATGCTGGGGTCGAATGCGCCGCCGGATGCCTGATGCAGGGCGCTGCTCAGGCTCAATACCTCCAACAGCTCAGGCGCGGGTGCGGTCAAAACACCGTCGCGGTTCAGGCGGCTCAGCTGTGACTGCGGACGGTACAGGCTGAAGATATCCTCCAGCCGGGTCACCTCACCCTCGACGGCGGCAATGATCGGTGCGGCCTCGGCATCCGTCAGCCCGACCAGCCGCAGGCTGGCCGCAGCCCCAAGGGCGGTTCCGCGCCAGTACGCGTCCGAAGCCATGGCCGGAGTGGCCGCACAGGCGGCGGAAATGATCAGAAAACGGCGACGGGACAGGGCGGTCATACGGGGGTCTCCAATGTCAGATCAAGATCGACAGGGCCAAGCACTTCGGCATCGGGAATGTCGGGCAGGCGCATCGCGGTCCCGCCATAGGTCTCCGCGAAAATCTGGGCATCCGCTGGATCAGCAAAGGGCACCACTTCGCGCGCACCCATGCCGCCAGCCACATCGGCACCAACCACAAAAGTCGCATCATCCGCAGCGATCCAGTTCGAAATCCCCGGCTGCCGCCAGCTTGGCGCGACGCCCATATCGCTGACATAGATGGCAGTGATATCCGCATCGCGCTCGGGGCTTTTCAGATAGGCCACCATGTCCCGCACCTGTGCAAAGAACAGCGGGGCCGGATAGCCTTTCAGATGAATCTGCCCCTTGGGCCCGCCATGCTCGGCGACATTCATCTGACAGAAATAGCTCAGCGCATCCGGTGTCAGATCGACCGGATCGGGGGCCTCGGCCAGCTCTTCCTTGCAGGCCACCAGTGCAAGCAATGCGATCAGGGCAAGGCGTCTCATGGCTCGACCCTCCGGAAAGCCAGCCGGGCGAGGGCAAAGCCCAGCACCGGCCAGATCAGCAGCGACGCGGGTGCGGCCCAGACCGGCAGGGCCTGTGCGGCCCCGGTCATGCCCGAAGCCATGGCCACGCCTTCCGTCGCGGCGATGTTCCACAAACGGAACGCGTCGGCCGGGTTGGCCACCATCACCCATGGAAAGACGGATTGGGTGAATGCGCCGCCCTTGTCCATGACGACGGCCCCCAACAGGCCCAGATCATAAAGGACGACAAAAACCAGCCAAAGCCCGGCCGACAGACCCGCTGCCGCCGTGGCGCCCCTCGCCAAAGCGGACAGCAGGTATCCAAGCGCCAGAAACACGGCGCCCAGTAGGATTGATGTCAGGATAAGTCGCACCAGCGCCATCAGGCTTTCCGGCCCGGCACCACCAAAGAACGCGGCTACCGCACCTGCGGTGCCAAAACCCACGGTCATGGCAAAGGCCAGCGCGGCCAGATGGGCGCAGAACTTGCCCAACAGGATTTCCCCGCGTCCAGCCGGATAGGACAGCAGCAGCGACAGGCTGCCCCGGTCCACATCGCCCGCGATGGCGTCAAAGGAAATCATCAGCGCCAGCAAAGGCGCAAGGTAAACCGACAATGTGGTCATCGACGCGACCGAGACGGTCAGCATATCAACACCCAAAGTGCCGGTGGGCGCACTGCCCGCAAAGGTCAGCGCCAAGGCGAACAGCACCATGATCAGCGTGGCAACCAACAGCCAGCGGTTGCGGCGCAGGATCAGCATTTCAGTTCGGGTGATGGCAAGGAAGCGGGTCATGTCCTCTCCTCTTGTGCGTAGTGGCGATAAAGATCCTCCAGCTTGGGCGGTGTCATTTCCACATCCGCCACCGCATCGCCCAATCCGGCGATCCGGCGCAGGGCCTCCATCTTGTCTTCGGGTGTGCAGAGCAGCTCGACCGATGCGCCGTTGATCCGGTTGCCGCCCAATTCAGCGGCCAGGGCATCCGCATTGGCGCTGGCGCGCACCTTCAGGCGGATCGGCAGACCGGCCAGCGCCGACAGGTTGTTCAGCGTGTCATCGGCCACCATCCGACCCTTGCGCATGATGGCGATCCGGTCGGTGCGCGCCTCAACCTCGGTCAAGGCATGGCTGGCAATCAGCACGGCGGTACCCTGCGCGGCCAATTCGTCGATAATGGCATAGAGGTCCTGACGCGAGATCGGGTCCAGGCCCGATGTCGGCTCATCCAGCAGCGCCACTTTCGGCTGTCCCAGCAGCACCTGCGCCAGCCCCAGTCGTTGCCGCATCCCCTTGGAATAGGCTCCGATCCGGCGGTCCAAAGCGTCGCTCAGGCCGACGCGTTCCAGCAGACCGGGCACATCGGCTTTCGACCCGGACAGTTTCGCAAACAGCGTCAGCTGCTCGCGCCCGGTCAACGCCGGGTGAAACGAGACCGCCTCGGGCAGATAGGCCGTATCCCGTCGTGCCTGCGCGCTGCCGGGGGTGGCGTTCCCGATCCGAATGGTCCCGTCCTGAATTGGTGTCAGGCCAAGGATGGATTTGATCAGGGTCGACTTGCCCGCGCCGTTATGGCCCAGCAGCGCGACGCGCTGACCGGGGGCAAGGGACAGGGTGATATCGTCAAGAACGCAGGTTTTCCCCCGGTTCTTGCTGACATGGTCAATTGACAGGGCCTTATCCGTCATGAGGCACCTTTTTCATAGCTGGGGGTTCAGGGGCTTGCATCAATGGGTTGCTGTCCATCACACCCCCCGGCAACAACGCCGGGAAGGCCGATTGCGACCAGCGCACCAGCTGCACGGCAGGCGAGCCGAGCAGCAATTTGGCTGCGGGTTGGGTCCACAGCACATGGTCCATACTGTCATTGGGTCGATAGGGGACATCGGCGATACCGTTGCCATCCACATCATAGGCGGCAAAATCGGACCAGTAATTGCCGCGCCCGTCTTCGGACCACTCGACCCACTTGGTCGAGACGTATTTCACCTGCGTCCGGTTTCCGATGAATGAATTGCCAACAATGCGGTTGCGTTCGCTGCCAGCGGTAAAGTGGATACCGATGCCACATCCCTCGAACCAGTTGTCGGTGAATTCGTTCTTGTTCGAGTTATACAGGAAGGTGCACTTTTCCTTGGCACCTTTCACGACATTGCCGGTGATGACGCTCTTGTTGGCATAGTTCAGCATCACGCCATGTTCGCGGTCCCCGATCGAGACATTGTTGGCGACCCGCACGTTGGTCGTGAACATCACCGCATAGCCCAGATCGTTGCCGATCGAGACGTTGTCGCTGACGACCGAGTCATCGGCATACATGTAGTGAACGGCAAACCGCAGATCGCGGAACAGGTTGCCGGTAAAGGTGTTCTTCTTGGACGAGTTCACAAAGATCCCGTCGCGGCCATAGCGGATGTCATTGCCTTCAACCACCGCACCCGGCGCGTTCCAGACATAGACACCATTGCCACGCGCGTTCATGTGGCGATCCTGTCGCCCTTCAATCCGGTTGCGTCGTACGATGCTGTCCTTCGCACCGTGGATGTCGATGCCGTAAAGATTGCCCAGCAGCACGTTATCCTCGACCACCGGCGCGCGCGCCGTCTTGGTCAGCTGGATGCCGCTGTCGATCCCGTCATGATCCGAGCCTGATCCGATCACCGTCAGCCCGCGCAGGGTCACGCCCGGCCCGGTCACTGTGATCACGCTGCCTTGGCCTTGGCCGTCGATGGTGGCCTGTCCCAGCCCGTCGAGGGTCACGGGCCGGTCCAGAACCAACTGCTCGACGTAAACGCCGGGGCTCAGGCGAAGGGTGTCCCCATCCGCCGCCTGCGCCAGTATCTCGTTGATGGCCCCCGCCCGGTTGGGCACATCCCAGTCCGCCGCCCAAAGGGGCGAGCCGAGCAGGAGCGGTATGAGCAGGGGCCAACGCATGTTTATGCGCTCCGCGGCTCAACAAACATCCGGCCGCGCATCTCCATGTGCAGCGCGTGACAGAACCACTGGCAATAGAACCAGTGCACGCCCGGACGGTCTGCAATGAACGTGACCGAGGCGGTGGCCTGCGGTGCAACTTCCATCGCGATACCGAAGTTCGACAGGCAGAAGCCGTGGGTCACATCATCCACGTCGTCCAGGTTGGTGACATAGACGGTCACCTCGTCACCCTGCTTGACGGTGAACTTCTCCATGCTGAACACGGGCGCAGTCGAGGTCATGTAGACCCGTACCTTGTTGCCATCCCGGATCGGTTCCTCGGCACCTTCGTCCAGATCGACACCGTCAGCGGCAGCCTGCGCACGCGCCTCTTCCCACATTGGGTCGTTGCGGTCCCAGACATTGACCGGGTTCACCTTGGACCGGTGAACAATGATCGAGTCATGCGGCTCGGCAAAGGTCGGGCCGTCATGGACCACCTTCATCTTGTCGCCGGAAATGTCGATCAGCTGCTCATTCTCGGGCTTCAGCGGACCCACGTTCAGGAAGCGGTCTTTCGAGAACTTGTTCATCGAAATCAGCCACTTGCCATCCGCTTCGGCGGTTTCACCCATCGAGGTCGAGTTGTGGCCCGGCTGGTAATGCACGTCGACCTTGTCGACGATCGGGTCAACATCGGCACCCGCATAGGCCTCGATCGCCTTGGCGATGTCCCACTTCACCACCTGGCTGTCCAGGAACAGGGTGGTATAGGCGTTGCCCTTGCCGTCGAATGCCGTGTGAAGCGGGCCAAGACCCAGCTGCGGCTCGGCGACAACCGCGGAACGCGGATCGGCGTTTTCGCTGAACAGCGCATCGACCTTTTCCACATCGATCACGGACACGGTCGGCGACAGCTTGCCGTTGATCATGATGTGTTTCTTGTCGGGGGCCGCGTTCACACCGTGCGGCGAGTTCGGGATCGGGATGTACCGGGTCAGGTTTCCACCCGCCTCTTTACGCCCGTCCACGACCTTGACGCCGTTCAGTTCCTGATAGTTCCCGGCCGCTACGGCTTCTTCGATACCTTTGAGGTTGAACACGACCACATGGTCCAGCTCGTTCTCGGTCATCTCGGCCAGGTTCATACCCATTTCCGAGTTATACGAGGTCGAGAAGGCGTATTTGCCCTGATAGTCGCAGTCGGTGTTGTCGAGGTTGCCCGACACCATCACCTGCCATGCAACTTCCATGCTGTCGCCGTCGATGGCAGTAAAGATGTTCACATATTGTGACGGATCATCAAGGATCTGGCCGTCATTGACCAGCGGGGCCTCGTGCTCACCGTTGGCAAAGACATAGCCGGTGCGCGGGAATTTCTGCGGACGCAGGCCGTGGATGTCATGCGCGTTCGGGATCTCGATGATCTTGTCGCATTTCATCACGTCACAGCGCACACGGGCCACGCGGGTGTTGGCCTTGTCGTTCATGAACAGATAACGGCCATCATAGGTGCCGTCGGTGAACGACATATGCGGGTGGTGCAGGTCGCCGTTGTCATAGGTGACCTTGCCGTTTGCAGCCAGGAACTCCTTGGTTTCAGGCAGCAGGCCCTCGGTCAGAACCTTCAGCGACTCGTTGGTTTGGCCCCAGCCCGTGGCCGAGCAGCGGTTGAACACAGGCACCCGCATCAGCTCGCGCATGGACGGCACGCCCAGAATGCGCAGTTCGCCGGTCTGGCCCGACGACCAGAAGCCGTAATACTCGTCCAGCTCGCCCGGCTCCAGATGCTGCTTGGCGGCAGCGCTGGCCTCTTTCGCGGTCATCAGGGTCGATCCCAGACCGGTCCCGGCGATGACGGCACCGGTGGCAGTGGCCCCCAGCATTCCGCGGCGCGTGATGTTCAGTTTGTTTTCTTGGTCCGACATGGTCGTTCCTCCTTTTTAGGAAACGGTTTTCGGTTTGGCGTTCGGATGGTTCGCCGGTGGTTGCCCGAGGGGGGTCTTAGGTGTGACCGACCCGGTCTTGGCCCGCCGTTTCAGTTGGCGGATAACGACGGGACATTTGTCCTCGGACTGATAGAGCACCTGACAATGCAGGCAGGTGACGCACTCGTTCGGATTGATCTCACCGGTGGGGTGGATCGCCTGAACGGGGCATTCATTGGCGCAGGTCTGACAGGGCGTGCCACAATCGTTGTAGCGGCGCAGCCAGTCGAACATGCGGATACGGGCAGGGATCGCCAGCGCTCCGCCCAGCGGGCAAAGATAGCGGCAATAGAACCGTTCAACGAACAGCCCGATCCCCAGCAGGACCAGCGCAAAGACCACAAACGGCCAGTCGCGCATGAATTTCAGAATGATCGCGGTCTTGAACGGCTCGATCTCGGCATATTGCTCGGCCAGCGGGATCGATACGAAACTCAGGCCAAAAAGACCCAGAAAGATCATGTATTTCGCAGGCCAGAGACGCTCGTTCAGGCCCCAGGGCAAAGTCCATTGCGGCACTTTCAGCGCCCGCGCGATCTTGTTGGTCAGCTCCTGAAGCGCGCCAAACGGGCACAGCCATCCGCAATAGGCCCCACGACCCCAGAACAACAGGGCTGCGGCCACGGCAAACCACTGGATAAAGACCAGCGGATCCAGCAGGAACGCATCCCACGAGAACCCCGTGCGCAAACTGCCCGCCAGCGCCATCAGGTTCACCACGCTCAGCTGTGCATTGGCATACCAGCCGATGAAGAACAGGGTTATCGTCAGGTACCCGATGCGGAACCAGTAGAAGACGCGCGCATTCATCGTGGCGTGGAACTGGAAGAAGAACGTGGCCGTCAGCACCAGCAGCATGACACCAAGCCCGGCGATCTCGACGGTGCGATCCTTCCAGATGCGCTGCCACAGGGCGGCCTTGGCGGCCGCTTCGCCTGTTGCATCATCCACGACCGAAGGCGCGGTGACGGGCAACAGGTACTGTTCCGGCAGTTTGTATCCCAGATCGAAGGTCAGAAAGGTCTTTTCAACCGCCCCGACGGCACGCTGCACCAGCAATTGCAGGCGGAACGGCTCGGCCGGGTCAAACTCGGCATCAGCGGGAATCTTGAAGATATCCAATTCGGTAAAGCTGGGGGCATCTGGCGCGGCAACCTCACCCAGACGGCGCTGCTGCTTGTCAAAGAACCGCACCGAGCTGTCGCCCTGGATCAGTTGAATCCGGTCAAAGATCCCACCCCGGACATAGCCTGAGCCCTTGAAGCTATAGGCCCCGCGCCCCAGAACCAGAATGGCCTGTTCACCTTCGTCCAGCCAGTTGGTCAGGTTCTGGTATTCAGCCTCACCCAGCAGCGACTTGCCGATAGACGGGACCGAAACAAGCGCCATGTGCATGTCGATGAAGGTGTCATCCGGCGCGCCCGGTTCGGGTCGCTTGATCGCGCGCTGATCCCCGGTGGCTTCAAAGGCGGCATTGACCTGCCCGACATCCAGCGTCATCCGCCGGACCGAGCCGTCTCCAGACAATGTGGTCCAGTCGTAAATGGCATCCTGCGCCATATCGACTTCGCGCTTCGGACCTCCAGCCTGCACCGGAGACAATCCGCCCAGCCCCAGCGCGCGGGCCACTTTGATCCCTCCGCGCACAAGGCTGTCATCGATCACCATGATCGTCACGGTCGCACCCGAGATAATGTCTAGGTCATGCCCCTCACCCCCGGTCTCGGCCTCTCGTTTCAGGTCAAGGCCCGCATAGCC
This sequence comes from Ruegeria sp. AE4, assembly GCF_056542185.1. Classification (NCBI taxonomy): domain Bacteria; kingdom Pseudomonadati; phylum Pseudomonadota; class Alphaproteobacteria; order Rhodobacterales; family Roseobacteraceae; genus Ruegeria; species Ruegeria sp. AE4. Next base: position 35,348 of record NZ_JBQFZK010000013.1, read on the forward strand.
TTCGGTCAGTTCAACCATCCGGGAATTGGGAATGCCGATCAGCACGATGGGTTCGGAATGCTTGACCAGCTGAACACCGGTCAGAACAGCATCCGCGTCGATGGCGGCAACCACGTGAATGGGTTTGCCGGAATATCCGGTTGTGCCGACAAAGTCCGAAGTCAGAAAAGCCCACGCGATGGTCTCGCCACCCCGAAGGACCGGGGCAACCTTCACGTCGCTGCGTACCGGGCCAAACGCGTCGGCACCCGGGGCCAGGTCAGCCGGATCAATGTCAGGAAGAAAGCTGGCAAGACTGTCGGCGCGTGCACTGATTGCAACACCGAAGGACAGAATGAGGGCCAGAAGGAAATGGATTGCGCGACTTACGACCACGGCGCACCTCCGATCAATTGGGTGGACGCCATGGACGCGCGCGGGGCGCGTTCAGATTCTTCTTGGGTCGTGAACGGGGGTCCCCGGGTTTCGGGCCACAGGTATTTGGGGCTGTACAAAATGCACTGCCCCCCATGTTCAAAGCGTACATTTTGAACATTTCCGACGCTTGCGGGCTGCAAAGCGCCCGGCATCGGTGCTGACACCGTCACCGCACAAAGCGCACAGTCCGCGCATTTCGGGCAGGGCGCGGTTGGATCGTTGTCGCCTTCTTTTTCAAGGTCAACTTGAACCCAGACCGCGCCCGCCTCCGAGCAGATCTCCACCCACATGCTCTCACCGGGACTCGCCAGAACCGGGCCAAGCATTTGCAACAACAGAAGGAAAATACCTGCCAGTCCACACGCCGCGCGTAATGCGCGAACAGGGAGGGTGTGGAAGGAGTTAAAGGCAGGCATGGAGAATCCAACTCGGTATTCTTTCCCGAGTCGTAGGCGGTTTTCCCTGTCCGATACTTGACTTTCGTCAGGCCTTTGGAAATTCCCTTCAGCCGTCCGCTTCGTCCATCAACCCACGCACCCATCGCCCCGCCAACCAGGACGCGGGTATGCCTAAAGGTATTGACCAAAGGATTGCCGGAACCGGTCCAATCACCCCGAAACCGGCGCTATGCAGGATCAGCCCGGCCAGAAACAGGTTGATGGCCACGGTCAACATGGTGGCTGGATAAAGCAGAATTGCCAGTTTCCAGACCGGCCATTTGCCTTCAGTGGCTGGTGCCTTCCGAGAAGGTGATTTTGTTCCAGACATTGTACTTCCCAGACGGTTTTCGCATCGGCAGGCGGCGCACTTCTTCCAGCGTCTGCGCATCATAAACAATCACCGCGCCGTCATCTTCCCAGATTGATACAAGCGCGTGGCGGCCATCCTTTGTGAACTCGACATGTGCCACGGTCTTGCCCTGTGCAGGGCGCAAAGTCCTTACGATTTCAAGGCTTTGCTTGTCGATCACATGCATGGCATCCTTGTTGGGGCCAAAGAAGACATCGGCCCAGACGTAAGGCGAATTTTCGTGGCTCCGCATGAAGAAGCCCGGCCCTTCGGTCTTGATCCGCTTGACGGTTTCCCAAGTCTCCATGTCGATCACCGACACCGTGCCGTCGGTCAGATGCGGTGTGGCCATAACGGTCGTATCGCCATGTTTCCACGTAATCCCCGAGCCCAGATGCGGCATCCCCGGCAAGTCCAGATCGGCCACCTTGTGCCCAATAACAAGGTCGATCACCTGTCCGCCCTTGCCATCGCGCGCGGCACCCATGACGTATTCATAGCTTTGATCGAAAAAGAAATCGTCCAGATAGTCGGGCGTGGTGATCTTGCGCACCGGGAAGGGGTCAGGGTTCTTGAACTGCCCTTCGATGCGGAAGTCGTGACCCAACCCGGATTGCGGCGGGTTGGCTCCGTAAAAGACCTCCCAGATCTCGGGAACATCCTTGAGCGCCAGAACAAAGCTCTCGCGCGGGGGGGCCTGATACACTGCGGATACGCGGCTGGATTTCCCCGCTTTTCCTTTGATCGCAATGACTTTTGCCACCGACAGGTCTTCGGTCGACAGCAGGGTCAGACTGTTTGGCAGATAATTCGCAACGGCCAGCCACTTGCCGTCACCGGACATTGCGATGTTTCGGCTGTTAAGCCCCGCCCGTACGCGCCCCACCTGTTGCAGGGCCCAGATGTCGTATTTCTGAACCCAGCCATCCCGGGACATGATGAAAACGTAACGCCCATCCGGGCTGAACTTCGGCCCGCCGTGAACCGCGAAGGGTGTCTCGAACCGGTCCAAAACCTCAAACGTGTCACCATCCAGCACGCTGACATGATGATCCCCGGTTTCGACCACCAGGGTGATGTTCATCGGGTCACTTGACCACACTGGCGCATCAACCGGGAAATAACCGTCATCCAGCGTGCGGCTGTCCATAATATGGGCCTCGCCCCATTCGGGGTCGGTTTCCAGCGGTGATTTTAGCCAGCCAGCCAGCTCTTCAATCTGCAAAGCGTCAAGTTCGTGCGAGAAAGCAGGCATCTGCGTCGCCGCGCGCCCTTCGGCTATCACCGCTGCGATGCGGGGCCCGCGCATGCGCTGGAGCGTCTCTGGGATCAAGGCCGGGCCGACGCCGCCCAGACGGTTTTCACCGTGGCAGGACGCACAATGTTCAGCATAATCCGTTGGTGCGTCTGCCCAGGCTGCACCTGCGGTCAGCACGGAACACATCACCACGAGCTTCATCTTTTCAAAAATACTCCCGCCGGAGGCTCCCTTGGGTGTCTCTGGCACCCATGTCGAAGGCTCAGAGCAGACGGGATTAAAAGAATTGATGCGCCGGATCATGGCTTTTCCCCCGGAACGGCGTAACCCGCAGACGCTCGCCTGCGTCGTCAACACCGATTTCTTCGTTTGTCAGGTAACAGGCCGGGTCTTCGGCCCAGGGATCACCGGTCAGTTGCAGGGCCCGGATGCGGGTGTTGCCACCGCAGACGTCCTTTAGCTCGCAGGCCCCACATCGACCCCTAAGCGGGCGCGGACGCGTGCGCAGCATGGCCAGCATCGGATCGTCGCTGGTCCAAAGCTCGGAAAACGGATTAGTCTTAACGTTGCCTACTGTGTAATCGGACCAGTAGGTGTCAGGATGGACCCGGCCCAGATTGTCGATATTGGCCACACCCAAACCGCTGGAATTTCCTCCCCAAGCGGCCAGATGCTCGCGGACATGCGCAGCCTTGTCAGCGTCGAAATGCGCACGAATCCAGTTCAGAAAATACCCCGCGTCTGCATCATTGTTGCCGGTCACGATATCCAGCGGGCGACCGCCCGAGGCAGCCTCCCACGCGCGCTCCAACAGCAGATCCATTCCCTTGCGGGTGCGCTGATGCTCAGCATCCTCGCCGCGGTTCTTGTCGCCGCGCCCGGCATAAACCAGGTGCGACAGGTAAAACTTGTCGACGCCCTCGTCATCGCATAGCTGAAGCAGGTCCGGCAGGTGATGCTGCGTGCCTTCGGTCAGGCAGAACCGCAAGCCAACCTTGATGCCGCGCCTCTTGCATTCGCGCACACCGCGCAGGGCGTCGGCAAAAGCCCCTTCAACGCCGCGGAACCAGTCATTCGTGGCCCCGATCCCATCCAACGAGATGCCAACGTAGTTGAAACCAACGTCGGCAATCATGTCGGCTGTTTCATCATGAATGCGTGTCCCGTTGGTCGACAGCGCCAGCATCGGCACAATGTCGCGGGCACGTTTGGCAATGTCGAAGAAATCGAACCTGTCCAGTGGTTCCCCACCCGAGAGGATCAGGGCCGGGACGCGAAACTGGCCCAGATCCTCAAGGGTTACCATGGCTTGCTCGTGGCTGAGCTCGCCCGGGAACGCAACATCCGCCGAGACGGTGTAGCAATGACGACACTTCAGATTGCAGCGCCGCGTCAGGTTCCAGATTACAACCGGTTTCACAGGACCGGGGCGGCGTTTTCGCACCGGGGTCGGTTTGACCAGCTGGTGCATGTATTCGGTCAGGCGGAACATCGTCTCAGCCTTTCTTTTTCAGGCGCAGCCCGGTCTTTTTCAGGATGCGCGTGGAATAGAGGATATCCTTGGCCCGGCAGGCATCACCCAGGATCATAGTGATCTGGGCGCGTTTTTCCTCGACTTCATCCCGATCCGATCCGTGAACCATGGCAAACAGATTGTAGGGCCAGTCGGGCAGGGCGCGCGGGCGTTCATAGCAATGGGTGACAAAGGGTAGAGCACCGATCTGAGCGCCCAATTCGGCGATGCGGTCATCTTCGACATCCCAGACAGTCATGCCGTTCGAGGTCATGCCAAGCTTGTAGTGGTTGGGGGCGGCCGCGATGCGGCGGATTACGCCGCGCGCTTTGAGGGCTGACAGCCTCTCAAGCAGATCGGCTTCCTGCATCCCCAGATCATCAGCAACCTGAGCATATGGGGCAGAAACCAGAGGCAATCCGCCCTGTAGCGCTTGGATAATCTGTCTGTCTGTTGCGTCGATCATGCCGCCACCCGAAAGCCGATGTAGAATTCCTGAAGTTTGGGGAAACAAAGAACCTCGATCACCGTTTCCCGTTCGATTGCATCGGCTGTGGCCCTGATTCCTTCGGGCGTTTCAGTGGCCAGTACGAACCACATGTTCAGCCGGTGCGTGCGTTCATAATTATGGGCGACCTCGGGGTGTGCATTGACTTTGGTCACGACGGCTTCAAATTCCCCGGCTGGAACGGCCATCGCGCAGAGGCAGAAGGCACCGCCCATTGCAGCGGCATCGAAGAACGGCCCAAAACGTGTGATGACGCGTGTCTCTTTCATGCGCGTCAGGCGCGCCAGCAATTCGGCCTCGGACAGGTCAAGTTCTTTGGCGACTGTTGCGTAAGGATGTGAAACCAGTGGCAGATCGTCCTGCATACGGTTCAGGATCGCACGGTCAGTTTGGTCCAGCGTCATGCGGCGACCTCTTTGGTTTGAATCAGTGCACCGGTCTGCTTGAAACAGCGGGTAGAGAACAGAACCTTGTTCCGTGCACCTGTCAGTTCGGACAGGGTCGTCGCACGGGCCAGTACGTCCAAAGCTTCGCTGCGGGACCGCGCGTGGATCATGGAATACAGGCGATATGGCCACACATCGGGCACCGGGTTGCGCTCGTAACACAAGGTCACCCCTGGGAAAGCGGCCAAAGCGGGGCCAGCGATGTCGATCTGCTCTGCCGGCAGGTCCCAGACCACCATCGCATTGGCCGACCAGCCAAGCGCCCGGTGACGTACGATGACGCCCAGCCGCGAGATGATACCGGCCGAATGCAACGCGATGACTCGCGCCATCACATCATCAACGTCCCGGTTCAGTGAATGTGCCAAATCTGCATAGGGTTCAGCGACCAGAGACAGTCCCGAACTCAGCGTCTGCAGTAGATACCGATCACCCTCGCGCATCGCAGTTGCATCCACCTGGCGTGCTGTAGGCACGGTTTTGACCCCGCCGATCATGCGGAACCCAAGATCAACGTTGAAAGGGCGCACCAGCCGCAAATCCAGCACCCGCAGCCCGGTGACCCGGCTGATCCGCGCTAGGGTAGCATTCACATGCGCCCGATCCGGGCCGGTTGCAACAAACCAGAGGTTCCAGGCGTCCTCGCGCTGATAATTGTGGTTTACACCCGGTTCGGCGTCGATCAGGGCGGCGACCTCTTCCAGCCGCTCCTCCGGGACGGACACAGCCGCCAGCGTACTGGCCGTCACCGCGCCGGGCGTGATGGTTGCGCCAACCCGCGTGATGCGACCCGTAGTGCGCATTCTTGAAAGGCGGTGGATGACTTCGCTTTCGTCAAGTCCAAGTGCGTTTCCAAGAACCTGAAACGGGCGTTCGGTTACCGGGAAATCGCGCTGAAATTCATCCAGCAAGCGGCGGTCGATCGGGTCTGTAATGTGTTGCATGACTTACAGACCCGTTTTGTGCGCACGCGCGGTAAAGAAGATACCCGACGGGCTTTCGGCCTCGATCTCACGTAGTTTTTCGAAGCTACGCGTGTCATAAACCATGACCTTGTTCGCATCGCGCACACTGATCCAGACCTCGTGCCCGCGCGGAGTGAATTCCATGTGCAAAACGGCAGGGCCGGGCTTGAATTCGTGGATGATCTGTTTGCTGACGGTATCGATGACCTGAATGGTATCGTTCAGCGGGTGGGCAAAGTTAACCCAGACCTGCCGCCCGTCCGGGCGGGCCATGGCAAAAACCGGCTGTCCGTAGGTTTGCGTGCGTCCGGTCTCGGTCAGGGTGGTGGCGTCGATCCACAAAACCTCGTGGTGGCCAACGGCGGGCAAGACAAATTCGGACCCTGTCAGCGCCCAACCTTCCAGATGGGGCATCTTGTAGACCGGCATTTCCTCCTGACCACGGCCATAGCCGGGTAGAACGCGGATCGGTTCCGGGTTGTCGGACCACAGATCAAGCGCGGTCAGACCATCCTCGCCAAACAGGCCGGTGATATAGGTGCGGCCATTGGCAGTGATCAGCGCGTCATAAGGGTTCTTGCCGATATCGGGGATCTTGGTGATCTCGGGCGCGCCTTGTGCGAAATCCGCGATCCATGTCTCGCCGGTGTCCCACATTGTGAAAACGAAACGGCGGCCCGGCGCGTCGACCAGACCAATCGTTTTGCTGCCGGTGGGAATGTCAGCCACCATCTCCAGCGTTTGCGCATCAAACACGCGCACACCGCCGGGTTCGTAATTCGATACAGCTACAAAGGCGCCATCGTCCGAGATTGCGCCGCCAATGGCGTTTCCGGACTGCACAACACGGTTCACGATCTGGCGGGTGACAATGTCAACCTTGGTCAGGCCTCCGTCACGGCCAAAGACATAGGCAAAACGTTCATCCGGTGAATAGACCAACGAGGCGTGGGACAGATCGCCCAATCCTTCTATCCGGGCCAGAGCTGCACGGTCGGACTGGTCCACCAACAGGACCGATCCGCTGGCACGTTCGATCACCAGCCCAAGGTCTCCTGTCGCCATCGGCTCGGCCTGGGCCGTGGTCATCATCAATGTCGCCGCAAGGCTGAGGATAAGGTGTTTCATTGTGCCTCCTGTTCCAGCAGGTATCGGGCAATCCATTCGGCCTCTTCTTCGCTGATCAGGGGCCGCCACGGGGGCATCGCCGTATCGGGGATGCCGTCAAGGATGACGCCGGTCAAAACCTCGGCGTCATAATGCTCCAGTGTTTTCGAGCGCAGATCAGGCCCCAGGCCGCCTTTCAGCGATAACCCGTGGCACGAGCCGCAATCCTGATGCACAAGTCTTTTCAGTGCGTTGGGATCAATGACATCGGCAGCAAAGGCGGACGTTGCGGCCAGAACCGCAGTTGTCAGAAAGGTTCGGGCGACCCACCCCTTGTGGCCGGGCACATTTCTGTTCGGCGCGGGACACGGCACACGATTTCTGCACCCTAGCTTAGCCATGAGCCCGTTCCAGAATGTTCGCCACGGGCTGTTCGGCGTAGAGTGAGACAACTTTGCCGATGATGAAAAGCGTTGGTGCCTTCAACCCGGAGGTGCGCACGTCGTTGGCCAATTGGTCCAGCCGTGACACCAGCCGGCGTTCATCAGGTGTCGTCGCATTTCCGATGGCCAGAACCGGCGTCGATCCTGGCAGGTTTTCGGTCATCAGCCCCATGGCGATCTGGCCGATATTGGCCACACCCATATAGACCACCAGTGTCGTGTCCGGGTCGGCCAGGCGTTTCCAGTCCAGGTCCAGCACTTTGTCTGCCTGCCGGTGTCCGGTAACATATTGAACCGAGGTGGCCAGACCGCGATGGGTCAGTGGCACGCCGGTCGAGCAGGACGCGCCCTGCGCCGCCGTGATCCCCGGTGCGTATTCGACTGCCACGCCATGGGCCATCAGATAAGCGGCTTCTTCCGAGCCGCGGCCAAAGATCATCGGATCGCCACCTTTCAGACGGGCGACCGTGTGACCTGCGCTGGCCTCTTCCAGAAGGATTTCGTTGATCCGGTCCTGTGGGACGGTGTGGCATTTGGGCGCTTTCCCAACAGGGATCAGCCGCGCGCCTTCGGCGTGCAGATTCAGGATATCAGCAGACACCAGCCTGTCATAGACCACCACATCTGCTTCCTGCAGCATTCGCAGGGCACGCAGCGTCATCAGTTCGGGGTCGCCGGGGCCTGCACCAATCAGAAAAACCTTACCGCTCATGTTCAAACTCGCTGGGTCTGAATGTCTTCGAAACCCGGGGTTTCCTGCGCGAATCCAATGCTTTTGCGGGACGTTGCTGGGTAGGCCGGGCGTGTCATGAGGGCAGATTGGCGCAATCGAAAACCAACCTCCTTGACATAAGTTAAGGAGCGCGGGATTTGCGCCCGCGCCCCTCTGTTCAGCCTATGAAAACACCCGGGATCAGGGCTCGACAGTGATCACCCCGATCATGTTCTGTGTCTCCCAATGGGGCCCGCAGAGATAATCCTGAGGGCCGGGTGTCAGGAAGGTCATTTCAACCGTTTCTTCCGGGAACAACCGGTCGCTTTCGGGTTCGCTGCCATCTTTCAGCAACACACTGTGGCTGGTGCGCTTGTCGACATTCACCCATCGGACAGTTGTACCTGCCTTTACGGTCAGTTCGAACGGGCAGAAATTGTAGTTGTACATCAAAACCACTTTGGCGTCCTCGACCGAGGCCGAGGGGTGGCCGAACAGCTCGACATAACGTTCTTCGGCTTCGGCGCAGATCTCGGCGGTTTCATCTGACCAGGCTGGCGCGGCAAGAAGCAGCAGCGCGGGAAGAAGGCGGTGGGGTTTCATGGTCCATGTCTCCTTTCCAAAGTAATTGGGGCCGGGAGAACCGGCCCCAAACTGTTATTGCTTGACCACGTTGATAAACGCGCTGTCGTCGTCGAGCGCTAGGCTGGTATCCAGCGTTACGTGGTGGAACCGTGCGGCGGCAAAGTCATCATGGATGGCAAAACCGACCGTATAGGTTTGACCGGCCTCCAGCGGAACATCGCCGGGTGCGCCTGAGTTCAGCGGACGTGTGAAAACAACCGTCCACATGCCACCAGACAGGTTTGCCGAGGCTGCAATCTCACCATCATTGACCACCCGCTGTTCCAGCAGATAACCATTTGTGGCACTGCCGTCCGCGTAGACACGCATCAGGTCAAGATAGGTACCGTCAGCCAGATACTGCTCGATTTGTTCGGCGGCCTGCAACTTGTCCCAACCGCCCAAAGCCTTGCCGCCTCGACCTTTGATCTCGATCTCGGTGCGGCTTTCGCTGAGGTACTTGGTCACGGTGTCCTGAGCGGTCAGGCGACCGGAAACATCCCCGTTTGCGGCAATTGCATCGGCCTCAGGCGCAAAGGGCATATGGGTGTTGTCGGCGTGGCACGACGCCCAGCACCCGACCTGATCGCCCAGCTCGATACCGGTTCCAGTGATCATCATAGCGACCTTGATCTGGTTTTCAGGATCCATTTTGCCGCCATCGACAAACGGAGCAGGGTTGTGCCCCACATCCGGCCATTGCAGACGGATGTACAGGTTTTCGTCATCATGTGCCGCCTGAACGGTTGCGTCGATCACACCGCGTTTGCCGGGGATCGGAGTGGGTTCCAACTCGCCACCGGCAACGATCTTGTTACCAATCGCATCCAGTTCCTTGGCATGACAGGTCGAACATTGATCGCCACCTTTGGTCAGCGGACGGGCCCCGCCATGGGTTTTTCCGTTCTGCACCCATTCAAACGACGCCTGGCCTGGATAGAACAGTTTCAAGTCCGCACTGGCCACCGCATTCCAGTCGATGTTGGCACCGACATCGCCGCTTTCACTGCTGGCAGGTGTTGCCGAACCATCGGTTGCAGCCGCTGCCCGCTCTTCCGCGACAGCGGCGTCAACTGCTGCCGCAATCTGGGCCTGAACGGCCTCCTGCTGGGCTTTCTTTGCAGCTTTCTCAGCCTCGGCCTCGGCAGCTTCCTTGGCTTCGATCCGTTCAAGGCTGGCAAGGTATTCTGGCGGAATTGGTCGAATGAAGGCCGGATTTGGCGCTTCAAGCTCTTCCAGATATTCGTCGGATGCGCGGTCTCGGATGTTCGAGTGTGCAATGCCCTTGTGGCAGTCGATACATGTCTGACCGGTTTCCATTGCGTTCAGGTGCTGCTGACGTGCACGCGGACGCTGGAATTCAGGCATCATCGATTCAAAGTCATGGCAGTTTCGACATTCACGCGAGTCCGTTGATTTCATCCTCTCCCACTCATTCATGGCAAGATGAATGCGCTTGGCTTCGAATTTCTCTCGGGTGTTGATGGTGCCGACCATCTTTCCATAAAGCTCTTTCGAGGCTTTTATTTTGCGGATGATTTTGTGGGTCCAGTCCTTGGGCACGTGACAGTCCGAGCAGACCGCACCAACGCCCGACCGGTTCACGTCGTGGATCGTGCCCTGGTATTCCGCATAAACAAAATCTCGCATCTCGTGGCACGAGACACAGAATTCCTTGGTATTCGTGGCTTCCATGGCGGTGTTGAACCCACCCCAGAAGATGATGCCGGCGGCGAAAGCCGCAGCAATACCGGCCACGGGCATTCCCCACAGGAAATACCGGCGCCAGATCGGTTTTTTCTTATCCGGTTCGGAAGTCATATCCGGGCTCCGTTTTGGCTGTCTTGTCTGGCCTTGGGTGGCAGGCCGGTGAGTTTGGCGGATCTGTCAAACGAGGAAAGGGCGGGCGAGGGGCCCGCCCTTTCCGGTTTAGGTTGCGAACCCCTCAGGTGACGTGGTTCGACCGGTTGTGGACATTGAACTTGCCGGTTGGCGCGTAAAGTCCGTCAATCCGACCGATCTCTTCCAATGTCTTGGCGTCGAAGATCACAATCTGACCGTTGGGTTCCTTCGAGTCCGACAGGTTCCACTTGGAAACCCAGACCTCGGTACCATCGGCGTTGAATTCGAAGTGAACAGCGGCGCTGCCTTCGTCTTCGGTGATCTGGATGGTTTTCACGATCTCGCCGGTCTCTTTCGAGATGACCTGAACCGATTGTTGAATTTCCGGCTCGGGGTGTTTGGTCTGATCAGCCCAGATGTAATCCGAGTTCGGGTGGGTGCGGACAAACAGGCCGGGGCCGTCGGTTTCCACCTCGTAACAGGTTTTCCACGCCTGATCCGGGTGGCCTTCTGGGTCGTTGCCCCAGACTGTCACGGTACCGACACCCAGGTGGGTAGTACCCGCCACAGGTCCGCAGTTCGGGTCAATCCAGTTGGCGCCCGGACCGGGGTGCGGCAGAGCAGCGGTGTCGATCATCGCCTCAAGCTTGTGCGTTTCGGTATCGACAACGACCATCTTGTTGGATGCGTTTGCAGCGATCTGGAAGTACCGGCCTGTCGGGTCGAAGAACCCGTCATGCAGGAACTTGGCGCTGTCGATCTTGTCGATCCGCAAATTGTCGAGGTCGGTGTAGTCAACCTGCCAGAGCTGACCCAGCTCTTTCACGGCAACAATCCATGTGGGTTCATTCGGTGTCGTGTAGATGGCGGCCACACGGCTTTCTTCCACATATTCACCGTCTACGTTGGTTCCGCGCGTCGAAACGACTTTCAGCGGTTCCATGGTCTGCGCGTCAACGATTGCGAAGTGCGGCGGCCAGTATCCCCCACCGATGACGTATTTGCCGTCACCCGACACAGCAACATCTCGCGCGTCATAGGCAATCTTGACTTCCGAAACCAGCATCTTGTCCGGCGTTTGCCAGAGGTCGATCTTGGTCATCTTGCCGTCACGGCCCATTGTGTACCAGAAACGTCCAGGTGTTTCGGGTTCGGTGATGTTGTGATGCTCTGAAGCTTTCAGGACGTGCACGGCATAGCCGGTCGGAATATGCGTCAGCACTTCTTTCGTGTCACCGTCGATGACGGCAACCTTGCCCACATCGCGTTCGATGACGACAAAGAAGTTTTCCCAGTTGCGGCCGTGAAGCGGCTCGGTCGGGTAGTCTGCTTCTTCGACGTAAACCTTGCGGGTTGCCTTCATCTGTTCCAGCGACATTTCAGGCGGCTTTGGGGCCTCCATCATGATGTAGGTCGCCATATCCTTGATTTCCTGCTCGGACATGATGTCCGAGAAGTTGTTCATCCCGCCTTCAGTTCCCCAGGCGATGATTTTCTCAAGGCGTTCCTGACCCAGTTTCAGGGTGCCGCCTTCGGTTACGGTGCCGTCGGCTGCGGTCTTCTTCCAATGCGGCTCCAGGTTTTTACCGGTAGCGCCTTTGCGCAAAACCCCGTGGCAGCCTGCACATTGTTCAAAGTACAGTTGTTTCGAAGCTTCAAAGGCTTCGTCGCTAAGTGTTGGCTCGTCGGCAAAAGCTGGAGCAGCGACGCTGCCCAACAACATTGCCAATCCGACCCCAAAAGCGCGGCCGGTCTTGTTGTAGCTGATTCCAAGTGACATGATCACTCTCCATTTGCGTGGTGAGGCAATGCGGAGACTGATCCATCACGGGATTGTCATCCTTGACCAAAGTCAACGGGCGCGGCGCTAACTTCGTTCTTTGGGCAAAAACCAGACGCAGATTTCAGCAATAAAACCTGTTTTTTTCGCACATGTTTTTGTCGTCTTGATTTCGGTTAAGTGCCCGAATCCCGTCGGACAGTACTGCTTGTTGAAGGACGAGATGGGCCATGGAGAGCAGGCATGTCATCTGCAATATCGCGCATTTTCAGCGAAGGCTTTCGGGTATTTTTCCTTTCTGCCGGTCTTTATGGTGTGTTTGCTGGTGTCGCCTGGGGTGTTTGGCTGGCCTCACTGGATGGGCTCTTACCCTATGCCGAGCAAAGTTATGGAATGCCCCCGGTCATGTGGCATGCCCATGAGATGATTTTTGGTTATGCAACGGCAGCACTGGGTGGGTTCTTTCTGACCGCGGTTCCGAACTGGACCGGCACGCCCGAAGTGCGGGCGCGCTTTGTCACGATCGTAGCGCTGATCTGGATGGCGGGGCGGTTGGCGGTGTGGTTTTCAGGATCGCTCTCTCCGATTACCGTCGCGATTGTTGACCTGAGCTTTGTTCCGATTCTTGTCCTGAAAATTGCCAGCCAGCTGGTACGAAGGCCCAAGCCACAGAACATGATATTTCTGTATCTTCTGAGTTTGGTGTGGGTGGCCAACCTGATGGTTCATCTGGAATGGATAGGTGTCGCCGCAGACACGTTGAATACCGGGGTTCGTGCAGGGCTACTGACCTTGTGTTCAATGATAGCGATACTGGGGGGACGTATAACTCCGGCCTTTACGCGCAATGCAATGAAACGCGAGGGTGTTCCCGAGGCCCTGTGGCCGGCTTCAAACGCGGCGCTGGAAAAGGCCGTGATGGCGCTTGCCCTTGTGCTGCCGTTGTTGGTGCTGAGCTTGGGCAGTGTTTCCTTGGCGGGTATCTGCGCGTTGTTGCTGGGCGGCGCCCAGCTGATGCGCATGGCACGGTGGAGAGCGGGTTGGGCGCTGCGGCAGCCGATCCTGATTGCTCTGCACTTAGGCTTGATGATGCTGGCCCTCGGGTTGTTGCTGTGGGGGTCTGCCGTCATCGGATATGGTAATGAGATCGGCGCGCTGCACATTTTGGGGATTGGGTGCGTTGGTGGCATGACCCTTGCCGTCATGAGCCGCGCCGCCCTTGGCCACAGTGGCCGCCCCCTTGTTGCACCGTCGCCAATGGCGGTCGGATACGGGCTGATGGCGGCGGCGGCTTTGGTCCGCTGGTTGGGGTCCGGGCTGGCAGGTGGATATATGACGGCCATGCTGACGGCTGACGGGTTATGGATTGCCGCAATCGGGTTGTACCTGTTTGCCATGTGGCCCGCGCTGACAGGCCCGCGCGCAGCGAAACACGGCTGACACGGAACCTTAACCGCGTATTGCTATTCAGAATATCAAGGGGCGTTCGTTCTTTACATGGCGGGACACGAGCGCACGAGCGCGTCTTCCGTTTTCAGGTATGTGCCGCACAGCTTGAGGAACGTACATTGGGGTCTCTAGTTCCGGAAACAGGTCGAAGATTTCCGCCCTTGCTTCTGGGGGAACGCTGGACAGAGCCTGTGCGCCGACAAAAAGGCTTTCTGACGGGGCACCTTCTGCGTAGATGATTTCATGGCGGTCGAACAAAAGATGGAAATATGTGACTGACATGGTGTCATCTGCAACGCTGATACCAGGGCTGGCGACAAGAATACGAGCGGGGACCAGGATTTCCTCTGCGTCGAACATTCTGACGGCGATTCGGGATCGAACCAGCATGCGGTGCTGTGGCGAAACAAGCAGGTCGCGTTTTGGCAAGTCACACCCCAAGGCCCCGGCCTTGATGAGGATTGGTAGCAGCTTGGGTTTTTTCACCAGCTCTTCATGCGATAGGTTTCGCGTCCCGATCCAACGTATGTGTTGCGGTCCATTGTCGGCAGTGACGACCATGTCACCCACCTTCAGATCCTCGATGGGTATCGGACCTTCTGGCGTCATGATAAGTGTTCCGGCAGCAAAGCACGGCACGTCAATAATGGCAGCAGGGTCAGTTGTGTCGGGCGCATTGGTCGGCGTGACATTCACGATGTTCATCGAGTAGGTCGTACCGGGCACAAGAGGTTCAGAGGTAATATAGCCGCCCAATACGCCGTCAACTTCGACGCGATATACAGTGATTGTGCCTCCGCCTGGTTTGGACAGAATGTAGGATTCTTCCAGGTATATTGAGCCACTCAAAAAGGTGGTCGAACCATCGAGGGTGGTGATAGTACCGGTCTGCGTCAGGTCATCGCCGTCTTCGTCGTCAAAGCGGTCACCGTTGAAAACATCCCCTGTATCGACAACAGGTGCTCCGCCTCCGTTTTGAATAAAACCACCAGCTGCGTCAGTCACACTAAACAAACGTCGATCCGTGTCGGGATCAAAATTGACATCCAACGTAACCGTGTCCGGCCCAATCGTATTCACCGTGATTACACCAGGGGTATAACCGATATAGGAATAGTTCGCCATTTTCACCCATCAATCATTGAAACGGAATTTTTCACCTTTTTCTCAGGTGGTTGAATAGGTCCTTCATGTCAAAAAGTCGACGCGAAAGTGTTCACAATTGCCTCAGATTTAAAGGCAATCCCAAGGTCATTTCGTTATTTTCGCTGTTTGCGGATGTCTGATCTCGTTCCTGAGGATACTTTAGAAGTCTTGACTTTCGTTAAGGCAGCCCTGTGACCCGCACGTCATGTTGCCTGCACTAGCTAATCTGCGCAAAGGAGAGCGCGATGCGAGAAGTCATGACAAAGAGCATGGCTCGC
Source organism: Ruegeria sp. AE4 (assembly GCF_056542185.1). Taxonomy (NCBI): domain Bacteria; kingdom Pseudomonadati; phylum Pseudomonadota; class Alphaproteobacteria; order Rhodobacterales; family Roseobacteraceae; genus Ruegeria; species Ruegeria sp. AE4. Next base: position 50,625 of record NZ_JBQFZK010000013.1, read on the forward strand.
AATATTTTCTATGGCGGGTCACTGTTCTTCATCCTCATCTTTCTGGCTCTATCAGCCCATTCACATCTGTATATCGTCAATTCCGAAAATGCCGCGAAGCTCGACGAAAGTGTGGTTCGGGGCAAACATGTTTGGGAAAAACACGCCTGTATCAACTGTCACACAATCCTTGGCGAAGGGGCGTACTTTGCCCCTGAGGTCGGCAATGTGATGACACGTTGGGGCGTGTTGGACGACCCGGAATCGGCCTTTGAATCCCTCAAGGGCTGGATGGAGGCACAACCCACCGGCATTCCCGGTCGTCGGCAGATGCCGCAATTCAACCTCAGCGACGAAGAGATCCGGGATCTGACCAACTTCCTGATCTGGACGGACAACATCGACGCTCAGGACTGGCCGCCCAACGAGGCTGGCTGAGAAGGGGAATGGAGCAATGAAATACGAATCCCAAAAAATCGCCTATGCCTACTTTGCGGTAGCCATGGCACTGTTCGCGATACAGGTGATCGGCGGCCTGCTGGCCGGCTTCATCTATGTATTCCCTAACTTCCTGAGCGAGCTTCTGCCGTTCAACATCGTGCGGATGCTGCACACCAACGCGCTGATCGTCTGGTTGATACTGGGCTTCTTCGGTGCAGCCTACTTCCTTATTCCGGAAGAAGCCGAGCGTGAAATCCATTCGCCCAAGTTGGCTTATCTGCAGCTGATCATCCTTGTGGTCGGTACGTTGGGCGTGGTTCTGACCTATGTCTTCAACCTGTTCGAAGGCAACTGGCTGCTGGGCAAAGAAGGGCGCGAGTTCCTTGAGCAACCCAAATGGGTCAAGGCCGGTATCGTCGTTGCCGCTCTGATGTTCCTTTACAATGTGTCGATGACCGTTCTGAAGGGGAAGAAGACCGCAATTACCAATATCCTGTTGTTGGGCCTGTGGGGTCTGGCGCTGCTGTTCCTGTTTGCCTTCTACAACCCAGGCAACCTGTCTCTGGACAAGCAATACTGGTGGTATGTTGTCCACCTGTGGGTCGAAGGTGTGTGGGAACTGATCATGGCGTCGATCCTGGCCTACCTGATGCTGAAGCTGACCGGTGTGGACCGTGAGGTGGTCGAAAAATGGCTTTATGTCATCGTGGCCGCTGCGCTGTTCTCGGGAATTCTTGGAACAGGTCACCACTACTATTGGATCGGCACCCCCGGTTACTGGCAGTGGATTGGGTCGATCTTCTCAAGCCTCGAGGTGATCCCGTTCTTCGCGATGATGGCCTTTGCCTTCGTCATGGTCTGGAAAGGCCGTCGTGACCATCCCAACAAGGCCGCTTTGCTGTGGTCGCTGGGCTGCGCAACGCTTGCCTTCTTCGGTGCTGGTGTCTGGGGCTTCCTGCATACGCTGCACGGGGTAAACTACTATACCCACGGCACACAGATCACTGCGGCCCACGGTCACCTGGCCTTCTACGGAGCCTATGTTTGCCTCAACCTGGCGATCTTCAGCTATGCGATGCCGATCCTCAAGAACCGTGATCCTTACAATCAGGTGCTGAACATGGGATCGTTCTGGCTGATGACCAGCGGTATGGTCTTTATGACCTTCGTGCTGACCTTCGGCGGAACCGTGCAGACGCACATGCAACGTGTGGTCGGAGATTACTTCATGGACGTACAAGACCAGATCGCAATCTTCTACTGGATGCGTCTGGGTTCCGGTATCGTCGTGGTCCTTGGCGCGCTGCTGTTCATCTACTCGATCTGGGTTCCCCGGAAAGAAGTTATTGAACCCGGCGCCGCCGAAACCCCTGCGGAGTGATGATGGATATGGATGGCTCCATAAAACTGAATGAGGGGGCGGCAAACGCCCCCTTCTACCTGCCCCAAGGCGATGAATGCGATGTGTTCACCGCGGCTTATAACAACGACTTGCCAGTTCTGCTGAAAGGTCCGACGGGCTGCGGCAAGACCCGCTTTGTGGCCCACATGGCCGCAAAACTTGGCCGCCCGCTTTATACCGTAGCCTGCCATGATGATCTGGCGGCTGCTGACCTGATTGGCCGTTATCTGCTGAAAGGCGGGGAAACCGTCTGGGTCGATGGCCCCCTGACCCGCGCAGTGCGCGAAGGCGCGATCTGCTACCTCGACGAGGTGGTCGAGGCCCGTAAGGATGTGACTGTCGTTCTGCACCCGCTGACCGATGACCGGCGCATCCTGCCAATCGACCGCACCGGCGAAGAGCTTGAGGCCGCACATGGCTTCATGCTGGTGGCGTCGTACAACCCCGGTTACCAGAATATCCTGAAAACCCTGAAACCTTCGACTCGGCAACGCTTCATCTCTTTGGAGTTTGATTTCCCGTCCGCGCAGATGGAAGCCGAAGTGGTTGCACAGGAAAGCGGTCTGCCGCTGGAACGTTGCAAGCCGCTGGTGCGGCTGGCGGGTAAGCTGCGCGGGCTCAAGGGTCAGGATCTTGAGGAAGGCGTTTCCACCCGACTGGTTGTTTATGCCGCGACACTGATCGCACAAGGAATGTCCACCGACCGCGCCATCCTTGCCGCCATGATCGAACCTCTGACAGATGACGAGGATATCAAACGCGGGCTCCTCGATCTTGTTACGGCTGTCTTTGGGTGAGGCCGGCCGATGGTCAAGATCGATTTTGAGCCATGGGAACCCGAAGAAACGATCGGGAAACTGTGGCACACCCTTGCCAGCCGCCTCGATGCACCCCTGGTGCACGATGGAGCCGCGGTCGACCTCTCAGAGGTCGCGGGGCGGCTGGCCGTCCTCTTTCGAGGGCTGGGCGGTGGTCCGGGCGTAGAATTGCGCCCGGTCTCGCCCGAGGTTTCACATCACCGCCTAAGTTGGCGTCGGCGTCTGGCGACCGAAGTGGAGCTGATGCCGCGCGCTTCGTTTGATGGCGAAGTCTTGCGCTTGCCGGACCGGTTGGCGGTTTTTCCTGCGCGCGAAGCCAATGGCGCGCTGTATGTCTGGCTGGCCGCTGCGGCTGCCCATGCGGGAACGCGAATTGATGAAGACGATCCGCTGCGCGCCGACCTGCGCGCGTTGATCGCTGCGCAGAGAATGGTTGATACGACGCTGGACGACGCCCCCGGCCTGCGCCCGCTTTACACCGAACTTTGCAAGGGCGTGCTGCATCAGCGCGATATCCCCAACCTGCCACCGATTGAAGACGCAGTTGAAGAGCTGATCCGCCATAAGTTGGGTGACCCTCAACCGCTGTCGGCGAAAGCCGAGCAGCTTCTGACACTGGACGAGGACCTGATCGCCCCTCGCGGCTATCAGCCTATGCGCCCGGTTCCCCTGTGGCCCGAACTGCGCGCAGTTGGCTTTTCCGAACATAACGAGGTGGAAAACCCCGAAACTGAAGGTCCACCCGAGGAATCCGGTGAGAAAACCCACCGCGCCCGTCGTCGCAAATCGGATCAGGCCGAGCGCAGCGACAGTTTCATTCTGCATAAGTTCGAAGCCATCCTCAGCTGGGCCGAGTTCCTGAACATCAACCGCCGCATCGACGATGATGATCCCGACAATGCCAAGAAAGCGGCCGATGACCAGGAAGAGATTGGCCTGGGTCAGATATCAAAAGCCCCGCCAACGCGGCTGAAACTGCACCTTGATCTGGCACCCGAGGATGTGAACCGGGAGCGTCTGTCCGGTCGCATCCTTTATCCCGAATGGGACGTGCGTTCGGGCCGATATCTAGCAGATCACGTCAACGTCCTGCTGTCGGATGCGGATATCCGCGACGATGCTGCCGCGTTTGGCAAGGACCCTGCCACCGCCCGCCGTATCCGCGCGGTCAAACGCCAGTTCGAGGCGCTGCGCCCTGGACGCGTGATGACACGCGGCCATCTGGACGGTGACCAGTTGGATATCGAAGCCGCCGTGCGCGCCGAAACTGACCGCATGGCCAGTGGCGAAAGCAACGACCGCATTTGGCAACAATCCCGCCCCGAGGCGCGCGATCTGGCAGTCTCGATCCTGCTGGATGTCAGCCGGTCCACTGAAAGTGCCGTAACCGGTCGCGCCGTGATCGACATTGAACGTGAAGCCCTGGCTGCTTTGGCCTGGGGCCTGAACGCCTGCGGTGACGATTTCGCCATTCATGCCTTCAGTTCGCTGAAACGTCAGCGCGTCTATATCCAGCGATGCAAACGGTTTGATGAGCCGATGGACGCCAAAGTTGAACAACGTATCGCGTCACTGCGACCCGGTCACTACACGCGGCTTGGGGCCGCGATCCGCCACTGTTCAAAGGATCTGGCAAGTCAGACCCGCAAACGCCGCCTGTTGCTGGTGATCACCGATGGCAAACCCAATGACCTTGACCATTACGAAGGGCGTCACGGTATTGAAGACACCTGCATGGCCGTGCGTGAGGCACGCCGCGCCGGGCAATCGGTTTTTGGCGTCACCATCGATAAAACCGGCAAAAGCTGGTTCCCCCGCATGTTCGGACAGGGCGGTTTCGCTGTTATCCCAGATCCGCATCGCCTGACCATGGCGTTGCCGCAAATATATCGCCAATTGGTCGGTGCATGAGCGAAACCTCCTTCATCGACGAGCTTCCGGGCGAATTGCTGATGTGGGTTCTGATTATTAGTGAGCTGCTGGTTTTTGGTGCGGGGCTGATCGCGTTCATGGGCGTTCGCCTGACCGACCCTGCAGGCTTTGCCGAGGCGCAATCGCATCTTTATCGAACAGGTGCAGCCTTTAACACTGCAATACTGGTCACATCTGGCTACCTGGCCGCGCAGGCCCTGAACTGGCGCCGCGCAGCATTCCGGTTCAAGGCCAGACTTGCCCTGACAGGGGCGGCCGTACTTGGGATCGCATTCCTGGTTGTCAAAAGCGTGGAATATGCTGGAAAGGCGGGGCAGGGCATTACCTATGAAACCCACCCGTTTTTCATGTTCTACTACCTGCTGACAGGATTTCACGCGGCGCATGTTCTGGCCGGGGTGTGTATCCTGTTGCTGGTCGCGTGGCGCGATGATCCTCGTAACATCGAGGCGGGCGCACAGTTCTGGCACATGGTCGATCTGGTTTGGATCGTGCTGTTTCCCGTGATTTATCTTCTGGGATAAACAATATGCCGGCAACTTCATCTTTTGCTAAATACTCCCGCCGGAGGCGTCCGAACTCACTCACCGGCGCGTGGCTGGCGCTTTTGGCGCTCAGTCTGGCTTCAACGCTTTTGACCCTGATGAAAACGCCTGACGCACTCATTGCAGGCGGTATCCTGCTCCTTGCCCTGATCAAAACCCGTGTGATTCTGGCCCGATATCTGGACCTGGCTGAAAGCCCGGGCTGGCTGCGTGGCTTCACCTTGGTTCTGACGGGCTTCTCTGCTGTGATCTTCGCACTTTACCTGATCTGAAAAAAGCCGCCCCTAAAAGGGACGGCAGGTTACCAAGCAAAGGGACGCTTAGGTTATTGTGCGGCCATTGGCATCCGCGCGATCTGACAGCGCTGCCACAGCGCCGACAGGGCGCCCACCAGATGATCGATATCCTCATCCGTATGAACGGGTGACGGCGTGATCCGCAGGCGCTCGGTTCCTTTTGGAACCGTGGGATAGTTGATCGGCTGAATGTAGATGCCAAACTCCTCAAGCAGGGTGTCCGAAATGAATTTACACTTCACAGGGTCGCCAACCATCACCGGGATGATATGGCTGGGGTTGGGCAAATGCGGAATGCCCTCGGCATCCAATCGGGCGCGTACCTGCGCCACGCGGGTCTTTTGCAAGTCACGCTCTGCACTTGAATGCTTCAAATGCCGGATCGATGCGGCAGCGCCGGCTGCAATCGATGGGGGTAGGGCAGTCGTGAAGATGAAGCCACTGGCAAAGCTGCGGACAAAATCACACAGCGCGGCTGAGGCCGCGATATACCCACCAACCACGCCGAACGCTTTGCCCAATGTACCTTCGATGACAGTCAGGCGATCCATCAATCCATCGCGTTCAGCAATCCCGCCACCGCGCGGGCCGTAAAGGCCGACGGCATGAACCTCGTCCAGATAGGTCATCGCGCCGTATTTGTCAGCCAGATCGCAGATTTCCTTGATGGGAGCGATATCGCCATCCATGGAGTAAACCGATTCAAATGCGATCATCTTGGGTGCGTCGGGATCCGCTGCGGCCAATTTGGCGTCCAAATCCGCCAAGTCGTTATGTTTCCAAATCACCTTCTGGGCACGCGAATGCCGGATACCTTCGATCATCGAGGCGTGGTTGAGCGCGTCAGAAAACACGATCAGCCCGGGAATTCGCGCGGCCAATGTCCCCAAAGCAGCCCAGTTCGACACATATCCCGAGGTGAACAGCAACGCGGCTTCTTTCCCATGCAGATGAGCCAGCTCAGCCTCAAGCAGAACGTGATCATGCGTGGTGCCCGAGATATTGCGCGTACCGCCAGCGCCTGCTCCGCAGCGATCCAGTGCGTCGTGCATGGCAGAGATCACCGAAGGGTGCTGCCCCATGCCCAGATAGTCATTTGAGCACCAGATCCGCACATCCCGCTGAACCGGCCCGTCGGTTTGACGCGCGTTCGGAAACGCGCCACGACGGCGTTGCAGGTCGATGAAAATCCGGTAGTTGCCTTCGTCTTTCAAAGTGTCGAGGCTCTGGCTGAAAAATTGCTCGAAGTCCATCTGGCGTGCTCCCCGGATAACTGAAATTTCGTTGAACCTATGCCAGAGGCGCCCGCCCTTACATGACAATAGTCAAGTTGGAGACTGAGAAAAGGGTGGCACCCCCGCGCTGGCTTTGGCATAGCATATCTCGGGGTTGATCATCCGGGGGTGTTCCCGGAGCGGACGAATAAGGGGCTGCCTTCTTGTCACACGAGGCACAAAAGATAATTGCGCGGCAGTCACTGCTCTTGCGAAGCCTGCCAGAGCAACATGTCGATACTCTGCTGCGTCAGGCCGTCTGGCGGCAATACGACCGGGGCGAGACAATCTTTCTGCAAGAGGAAGAAGCCAGGGCCGTACATGTTGTACTGGCTGGTTGGGTCAAGCTGTTTCGCATTTCCCCGACCGGTGCCGAAGCCGTGGTGAGTGTTTTCACGCGCGGTGAAAGCTTTGGTGAAGCCGTTGCGCTGCGCAATGTGCCCTATCCCGTTTCGGCCGAGGCGGTATCTCCCTGCGAGATCATGCACATTCCAAGTCCGGTGCTGCTGTCGCTGATGAAGCAAGATCCGGAAATCTGCGTGTCGATTCTGGCGGCCACATTCACGCACCTGCATTCCCTTGTGGCGCAGCTCGAACAGCTCAAGGCCCAGACAGGTGCGCAGCGTGTCGCGGAATTCCTGCTGAATCTGTGTGATAGCGATGCCGGCCAGTGCGAAGTTGAACTGCCGTATGACAAGATGCTGATCGCCGGACGTCTGGGGATGAAACCCGAAAGCCTGAGCCGAGCGTTTTCGAGGTTGAAACCAGTCGGGGTGAAGATCAACCGAAACCACGCGGAAATTGCAGACATGGATGTATTACGGAATTACGCGGAAAGCGACCCGAGCGAGAAATAGAGCCGTGTGGCTGTTTCTCTGGGCAGTAAACTGGCCATTTCCGGTCTGCGATCTTTCCGGCAATCACTATCCTTACTATTCTTGCTGGATATGCCCTATTCGGCGCGATCCTGAATGGGTGAGGTGATGGAACGCAGACATGACGATTGAACAGAAACTAGCCGGTTATCCCCGCGCGAGACTGATGACAGCTGCCACGCCGGTCGAACGGCTTGATCGTCTGTCCGACCAGCTTGGTCTGGAACTGTGGATCAAACGGGATGATCTGACAGGGTTGAGCTTTGGCGGCAACAAAACCCGGCAGCTTGAGTTCTATATGGGTGAGGCACAGAAACAGGGGGCAGACACCATTCTGATCACCGGAGCTGTGCAGTCCAATTTCGTGCGCACGGCTGCCATGGCTGCGTCGAAGCTTGGGATGGAGGCCGTGCTTCAATTGGAAGAGCGCGTGCCCGATATGGGAGAGCACTATTATTCCTCGGGGAATGTTCTTCTGGCCCGGATTCTGGGTGCCGAGCACATGCACTACCATACCGGAGAAGACGAGGCCGGGGCCGACAATGCCCTTCACGTGCGGGCAGATCAGCTGATCGCTGAAGGCCGAAAGCCATATGTAATTCACTTGGGCATCGATCATCCGCCCTTGGGGGCGTTGGGTTATGTGGCCGGGGCTGCCGAACTACTGGATCAGATCGCCGATTTCGACGTGGCGGTGGTGCCATCCGGCAGCGGTTCGACCCACGGCGGGTTTTTGGCCGGGCTGCGGCTGGCTGGCAACACGGCACCTGTTTACGGCATCTGCGTTCGCCGCGACCGTCGCCAGCAACATGCGCGGTTGCAAAAGGTATTGGAACGGTTGGCGGGTATGATGGAGTTTGACCCGGCTCTGGTCATGAAAGACATCCTCACATGGGACGGCGCATTACCTCCTGGATATGGGCGGATAGGCCCGTCCACACGGAAGGCGCTTGCACTGATGGCGCGCGCCGAGGGTATTTTTCTGGATCCGGTCTACTCGGCCAAAACATTTGCGGGTTTGTTGGAATTACGTGAAAACGGCACCATTCAACAGGGTCAGAAGGTTGTGCTGTTGCATACGGGTGGGCAACCGGCGCTGTTTGCATATCAGGAAGAGCTGATCCCGGCCTGAGAGCCATCCGAGAAGCCACTGTATACTAAGTCGCGATTAGCCAGCCAACCCGTGGTTTCGAAGCGCGCCACACGGTGACACGTGACCTATGTCAATGACAGTACCGCGGATGTCGTGTCGGTTGAGCGAACCTAGCCCACCTTAGAATGGGTGGAAGATATGTTCGCAGAGTTGGAGGCTGGATATGGCTGATGGATGCGGCTGTGATCGACACGTGCATATGTATCTGAGCGTGGATGAGGCCCTGCACCGTGGCCTGTCCGCTGCTGATCCGATCACAGAAACGGAAACGCTGCCTTTGGCCGCTGCAATAGGGCGAATATTGGCCCGCGACTGTTTCAGCAAGGTCGATATGCCCGCTTTCGACAATTCGGCAATGGATGGTTATGCGGTTCGAACCGCAGATCTTGGCGATGACGACCTGTTCCAGATGCCGGTGGCGGGTCGCATCGCGGCGGGGGACAGCGGATCTCATGCTGCTCCTGCGGGTAGCGCGCTGAGGATTTTTACCGGAGCGCCCGTTCCCTCTGATTACGACGCCATCGTCATGCAGGAAGATTGTGATGTTGTAGAGGGGCAAATCCGCTTCAGCCGCCGTCCAAAGCCCGGGCAACATATCCGGCGTGCCGGTGAAGACCTTCATGCCGGAGCGCCGATCCTGCGGCTCGGCTGCGAGATTGGCCCGCGTGAGGTGGCAGCCCTTGCTTCCGCCGGGTATGGCGAGGTCGTGGTCCTCCGCAAGCTGAAGGTTTCGATCTTTTCAACCGGCAGTGAGTTGCGCCAACCGGGTGAGCCCCTTGGGCCGGGGCAGATCTATAACTCGAACCGTTACATGCTGCTTGCGCTGTTGCAGAAACCCTGGATTGACCTCACGGACCGGGGGCAGGTCGAAGATGACCCCGAGCTTTTGAAACAGGTCTTGCTGGACGCGACTGAAACCTCTGACCTGATTATTACAACCGGTGGTGTTTCTGTCGGCGATGAAGATCATATGCCGCGTCTGTTCACCGAGATCGGTGGCGTGACGGATGTGATGAAAGTCGCAATGAAACCGGGCAAGCCCATCATGTTCGGTCGGCGTGGCCGTGCGCTTTACATCGGTCTGCCGGGTAACCCGGTTTCTGCTTTTTTGACCTGGCAAATTATCGGATCGCAGTTGATGGCGCGCCGCGCCGGTCTGCACCACACACCGCAGGCAGCCGTGCAGGCAGTTCTGTCGGAACCTTTGTACCGTACCGCAGGCCGACAGGAATATCGCCCGGTTCAGATTGACGGTTACACACCGGACGGACGGCCCCGATTGCGTCTGATGGAGCCGTCCTACAGTGGCCGCGTTGCTTTGCTTGCACAAGCGGATGGATTGGCGATCATCCCGGCAGAGGTGACGGAATATCCCGAAGGGCAACGCCTTGAGCTATTGCGGTTTTAAGCCCTAAGCGCTTTTCCTGCGGCATCAAAGGGCGGTTCATGCAGGATTGTGGCCCTGTGTGGGCGCCCCAGAACCATAACCTCGACCTCATCACCTGGCTGGGCATTTTTCACATATCCCAAGGCCAACGACATTCCGACGGTGTAGCCATAGGTGCCCGAGGTCACCCGGCCGATCCCTTCACCGTTCTTGAAGATCGGCTCGCCACCGGTCGCGTCGGCGTTAGATGCTGTCACATCCGCTTCGTTCAGGTGCAGGATCACCAGGTGTTCCCGAGCCGGGTTCTGCAATACTTTCTGCGCAGCCGCCTTGTTGAGGAAGTCCTTTTCGAATTTGCAGAGACGATCAAGACCAACTTCCTGCGGCCAGTACTCCGGGCTGTATTCGCGGCTCCAAGACCCATAGCCCTTTTCGACCCGCATAGACATCAGTGCCCGGCTGCCAACAGGGCCAGCCCCGAACTCTTTTCCTGCCTCAAGCAAGGCATTGTAAAGCCGGGCCTGATCTTGGGTGTCGCAATGCAGCTCCCACCCCAGATCGCCAGTAAAGGAGACGCGCAGGGCAAGGACCTGGACTCCCGCCAGCTCGATCTTGGCGGACCGCATGAACGGGAAATCTTCGGTTGCCAGCGATGTGTTGGTCAGACGTTGCAGGATGTTGCGGGACTTGGGGCCGGCCACGTTAAAGCCGCACATCGCTTCGGTTTTGCTTTCGAAAGCGGTGCCTTCAGGCAGCGGAACCTGTTTGAAAAAGCGTTTGTGATACCGCTCTGCCATGCCTGAGCTGATCACCCAGAACTCGTCATCAGCCACGCGGGTAACGGTAAAGTCGCCTGCAATACCGCCGCGCTTTGAAATCAGTGGGGTCAGACAGGACCGACCAACGGTTTTGGGCATGGTGTTGGCAAAGACGGCGTTCAGCCAGTCTGCCGCACCCGGACCCTTGCAGACATATTTGGCGAAATTCGAGATATCGATGATCCCGGCACGGTCGCGCAACATCCTGCATTCCTCGCCCACCGGTCCCCACCAGTTCTGACGGGTAAAGCCATTGGTGTCTTTGGTGCCGGGCGTTGCGGCAAACCACAGCGGATGTTCCCAACCGGCGTTCAGGCCAAAAACCGCGCCCATGGCTTTCTGCGCCTCATAGATCGGGCGAACCCGTGCCGGACGACCGGCGCTGCGTTCTTCATTGGGGAAATGGATCGCGAACCGATGACTGTACTGATCCGCCACGCGCGCTTTGGTGAATGCCTTGGTGGCCCAGCTGTCAAAACGCGCCAGATCCCAGGCGAACATGTCGTATTCCGTTTCACCCTCGATGATCCATTGCGCCGCCATAAGGCCCATGCCACCCGATTGCGAGAAGCCGGGGATGATACCATTGCAGCAGAAATAGCCGTCGACCTCGGGCACCGGCCCCATCAGAACGTTCGAATCCGGAGACCAGATCATTGGGCCGTTGATGACACGCTTGATCCCGGCTTCACCAACCGCGGGCAGGCGTTCGATGGCGTTCATCACGTTCTCTTCGATCCGTTCCAGATCATCAGGGAACAGGTCGTGGGCAAAATCCAGCGGCGTGCCTTCTTCGGCCCAGAACCTCATGTCTTTCTCATAGGCGCCGACCAGCAAGCCGTTGCCTTCCTGACGCAGGTAATACTCGCCATCCCGGTCTGACACAGATGGCAGACGGGTGCCGTGGCTTTTTACATCAGCCATGGATTCGGTTACGAAATACTGGTGCTCTGTAGGTTGCAGCGGCAGTTCGATTCCGGCCAGTGCCGCAACCTCGCGCCCCCACAGGCCCGCTGCGTTCACCACCCAGCGTGTCCTGATGTCACCTTTTGGCGTTCTGACGATCCAGCTGCCATCCTTCTGCTGCTCGGTTGCAGTGACCGGCGTGAAACGGTGAATCTGCGCCCCGCGTTGACGTGCGCCGACCGCATAGGCGTTGGTCACGCCCGACGGGTCCACATTGCCGCCATCGGGTTCGAACATCACGCAACGGATGCCGTCGTAATTGACCAGCGGGTTCAGCTTTTGGGCTTCTTCGATGCTGATCTCATAGAAGTTCATGCCATACAGTCTGGCCTTTGCGGCCTGTAGCTTCAGCTGATGTTCGCGCTCTTCTGTCTGGGCCAGGTATAGCGAGCCGGGCTGGAATACGCCGCAGCTTTGACCGGTTTCAGCTTCCAGCGCTTTATACAGGCTCATCGTGTAATGCTGGATGCGGCTGATATTGGTACTGTCGTGCAATCCGTGAATGTTGGCGGCTGCGTGCCATGTTGACCCCGAGGTCAGCTCGTCCCGCTCTAACAGAACAACATCCGACCATCCCAGTTTGGTCAAATGATACAGGATCGAGCACCCGATCACTCCTCCGCCGATGACCACGGCCTGAGCTTCGTTTCGCATTTTGGCTATCTCGCGCGTTTTCGTTCGCGCCTGTTCTTTCATGAAGACTGGCCCATCGACAATGTCGACAAAATTCGAGATCGAATGAAGTCAGCTAAACTCAAACTTTGAAAATTGCCTAGCGTCGCGATACGCTTAAGCAAATGAGCTCGTCAGAACGTCAATCGGTGTGCGCGACCGCGCTCAAACAGCTTTAGGTTCAACTCATCTGCTTCCGGCGCGCCATATTCCAACGCAAACACAAATGCGTGGGTCAGATAGAAACACGAGGCTTCATGATCCTGGCGCTGTTCAGCCATAATCGCCGCTTGGTGATACAGCCGGATCAATGCGGGTACATCTTTTTCCGCATGGGCCCGCAAGAGGTGTTTATCGAGTTCGTTCAGATCCACTGTGACCCTTTCAGCGAATTCACACCGGCTATTTGCTAGGAGGCAAAAGACTGTAACGCCGTCCCGTCTGTTGTTGTTACAGACGACCCGCGATCTGGCCAGAAGGGCCTGACCAGATCGACTTTTCAGGATTGCTTACGCTTCAGCGCGGGCTTTTTCGATTTGCGTGGCCACCCAATGATGAAAACAATGGGTCGGGCCGTCCATCGCGGGCGAAAAACGGCCACCATCGAATTTCACGCCATGACGGCCTTTCTGCATGCCTTCAACCACAAAGACGTCTTCCTCGAACACCGTTTTCCACAGTTGCGCATTCTTGGCACGCAGCGCTTCGTGTTCGGGTGCTTCTTCGGGTTTTTTGGCGTAGTAGAGCTCAATCCGTTCGTTCGAACGCTCATGCGTGATCGGATCGATGAGGAAGGCAAAGCCGTGGTCACGCTGAACACCCAGCAGGGTATTCGGGTAAACGACGATATATTCCGCGCCGTCATTCCACTGCTCACTCAGATTCTCGAAATCATCCAGCTTTTCGCCATCGTGACCCTCGAACTGGCGGTAAACATAGGTGCCCTGACCCGAATATTTGCCCAATTCGTTGATGTTGTAGTGGTCTTCCAGACGCGAATAGCTGTTCAGGCCGGGATGAACCCAAGGCAGGTGATAGCTTTCGCAGTAGTTCTCAACAGCCAGTTTCCAGTTCGAGTTCAACTCAAGATAAACCGATGCGCCAGCGCCACCGTGATACATCGGTTGATCGAATTCTTTCCAGCGTTCCATCAACTCGCCATGGACATCTTCGAATTCCGGCGCGTCACCGCTGACATTGACAAAGACAACATCCCGCCAGACATACGAGCGGATGCGGATAAGGCCCAACTCGGCGAAGTCCAGATCCTCATGGGTGTTCTGCCCAGGGCCACCGACATGAGGGGCAGTCCGCAATTCACCATTCAGGCCGTAGCACCAGCTGTGATAGGGGCAGCGGATCGCGCCGCGGATTTTTTGCGGCTTGTCGACCAAAATCATGCCGCGATGACGACAGGTGTTCTGGAACACGCCGATCTGACCGTCGCGATCACGAACCATCAACAGCGGCACACCGAGGAAATCGATCGGATATGCATCTCCCGCCTCGGGAATGTCTTTGCCAAAGCCGATGCCGGACCAGTTCGCAAACAAGACCGCATCCCGTTCTTCGGCAAAAACTGCGGGATCAATATAATGCTCGTTCGGCAGACCCTTTGCGGTGTTTACCGGTGTCAGAACAGACGAAAGCGGTGCGTGCTTGTTCATCGGCCACTCCTGAGTGATTTTGAATGAGTTTATCGCTGCATCCATTGGCGGCTGAGGCCGCCCACGTTCAATACTAAAAAACCTAATGGCAAATTGAGGCAGGCTAAACCGAACCTTCAGACAGTTCGTTGAGCAACCAATTCTTGAGAGCCAGCGCCCCTTCCGAAAGCTGATCGTCCGGGCGACCGACAAGATAGAAGTTGTCCGGGGCGGGCAGGCTGAATTCCTCCAGCGCGACGAGTTTCCCCGAAGCCAGCATGGGCTGGACCAGACGTTTCCATCCCAGCGCAAGGCCCGCCCCTTTACGCGCCACCTGAAGGGCAAGCGCATAGCTGTTCACCCGCGATTCCACGGGAACAACTCCAGAAAACCCGAGGTCGTGGAACCAGGATGACCAGGTCGTCCAGGTGCTGTCCTGAGTTTCGAGATGGATCAGCCGCCGCTGCACGAGGTCTTCAAGGCTGGCCCCTTTAAGGTCCGCGGCCATCTGGGGGCTGCAAACGGGTGTCAGGATATCGCGATACAGTTTCGTGTGCGTGAGTTGCGCGTTGGCGTCCCGGCCATAGCGGATGAACAGGTCGATATCCGGCCGGTCCGTGAAGGCCTTGTCCTGCGCCATCTGGTTCACTTTCACGTGCGGAAAATCCTGCCAGAACCGGATGACAGATGGCGACAGCCAAAGTGCGGCGACTGCAGTGGTTGATCCAACGGTTACGTGGTTCTCGGAATCATTGCTGCGAATCTTTTCAAGTGCCTTTGAAATCTGCCGGAACGAAGTGCCGAGTGCCTCAAACAGGTCTTGCCCATCCTCGGTCAGTTCCACTCCGCGGTGCTTTCGGACAAAAAGGGCCGCGCCCAGCTCGCTTTCCAGCGCCTTAATCTGATGACTGACGGCACCAGGCGTCACGGAAAGCTCGCTTGCGGCTTCCTTGAAACTGAGATGCCGAGCGGCGGCTTCAAAGGCCGATAGTGTCGTAAGTGGAGGAAGGTTGTAGTGGCGTCGAGACATGGAGGTTTGTTGGCTTTTGAACTCTGGGTGAGCTCAATTCACCCGAATGTTAGAAATTTTGCAATTGAAATCTATCTTTTTTCCTGTTGTTTGCTGAAAGACGCAGAATGTACGCCACGTGAGACCGAACAGGACAAGTGATGGATACTCAAGTTGCCCGCCTTGTGCGAAAAACACCACTCAGTCCCGACACCTCTGATTTCTGCTTCGAGATCGAAAGCGGGCGCTTCACCAGCCTCGAGCCCGGGGCGCATGTGGACATCCATCTTGAAGACGGTCTGATACGGCAATACTCGCTGTGGAGCTGGAGCCAGGATGGACGCCTGATCAACGTGGCCGTCAAACGCGAAGACGAAGGGCGAGGCGGGTCACTGGCGATGCATGACCTGCAAGAGGGCGCGACCGTGGAAATTGGCGGTCCCCGCAACCATTTCAAACTCGAAAGCCATGATCGGCACGTCACTTTGATCGCTGGCGGTATCGGGGCCACACCATTGGTTGCAATGGCACGTGAGTTGCTGAACCGAGGGCAGGATTTTCGTGTCTACTATCTTGTTCGTTCGAAAGAATACGCGGCGATGGATGCGCAATTCCGGGCGCTTGGACTGGATGAATGGTATCATTTGCATTGTGATAACACAGACGGGCTATTCGATCTGAGATCGGTCATGCAATCGATGCCGATGGGCGCAGACGTTTATACCTGCGGCCCGGAACCGATGCTGAATGCGGTACTGGAAGCGGGTGCCTTGCTGCGTGGCGGCGCGATACACTTTGAACGGTTCGCCGCCGCGTCGGACATTGAACATGCCCCGAACGCCGATTTCCAGATCGAGATCCAGTCGACCGGCGCGGTCTATCCCGTTGGAAAGGACCAATCTATTCTGGAGGTTTTGCAGGCCAATGGTGTGCAGGTTGATTTCGGCTGCTCCGAAGGGCTTTGCGGAACCTGTATCGTTGATGTCGTTTCCGGCGAAGTTGATCATCGCGACGGTATACTTACTCCGCAAGAGCAGGAAACGCATGAGTTCCTGTGCACATGCGTTTCGCGGGCCAAGTCGGATAAATTGGTATTGAAACTGTAGAAGGAACCACAATCACGCCCTTTACTTGTTCTCGCTAACACATGTTTCGAGTAACCGAGTGCGTCGTTTCGAGTAGCATAAGGGTCGGATTCTTGGGTGAGCTGCCCTAACCTCTGTCATAGGTTTTCCCGAATTGAAGGGCGCAACCACTTCTTGCGAAGCTGCTACCAGGTTCAACGGCAGACAGACTTGCCACAACGAACCAACAGCTTTTGCAAGCGAACACAATCTGGGAGGAAAAGAGCGGTGGGCGATCCCACATGGTGTGTGGTCTTCCCCGTAAGTCTCAGCTGAGTTGCAGTCAACTCGCTGATCGTTTGGTGCATTGGGCATGTTTGTTTACGCCGTCCCGCGCGGTGCACCCCAAGCAGAAATCAAAAGAACAAGAAACGGCGAACACACGGAGGAAAACGCAATATGTCGATACCCGATCCATTCACGGACGTTGAGATAAAGACGGCGGATGCCGGTTTTTATGAAAACTACAGCGTCCCAATTGCCCTGATCAGCAAGGCCATCATGGTTGCGCTGGTTTTGTGGGCACTAGTATTCCCTGCAAATGCAAACGGCACGCTTGGCAGCCTGAACGGGCGGCTGCTCGAGCTTTTCAACAGCTTCTACATTGTCATTGTCGGGTTGTTCCTCGTTTTTCTGGCCGTTGTCGCCGCTATTCCGTCCACGGGTCGCCGTGTGATGGGAACACCCGGTGAAAAGCCCGAGTTTTCGAACTTCTCATGGTTCTCCATGATGTTCGGCGCCGGCCTGGGTGTTGGTCTGATGGTTTTTGCAACCGCAGAACCGTTGGGGCTGTGGGGTTCGAACCCCGAAATCGTATCCGAGGCGGTCGTTGGAAATACACCCGAAGCACTGCAGTCGGCTTACCGCTATACCTTCTTGCACTACGGGTTTCACGCTTGGGCCATCTATGTGGTGACCGGTTTGTCGCTGGCATATTACGCTTATACCCGCGACATGCCTCTCACCATCCGTTCGGCGCTGACGCCTCTGTTTGGCCGCTTCGTCAATGGTTTCTTCGGCCATGTGGTTGACGTACTTGGCGTTGTTGCAACGATCCTCGGTGTTTCCGTCACCATCGGCTATGGTGTCAGCCAGTTCATCGACGGGCTTTATGCCATCACCGGTATGGAGTGGGTCATGGATCTGGGTGGTGAAGTTCCAACCCCCAGCAAAGTGGGTCTGATCACCGGTCTGGTCGTCATCATGTGCCTGTCGATTATTTCGGCCGTATCAGGCGTTGGTCGTGGTGTTAAATACCTGTCGAACCTGAACCTCGTATTGTCGATCATCCTGTTGGGCACGTTTGTTGTTTTCGGCTCGTTCGTCTTTGCTATGACCACTTATGGCACTGCAATGGTCGACTATATCCTGCATATCCTGTCGCTCAGCTTTAACGCCTATGGTCCACTGTCAGTTGAAGCCTTCGCTGCGGCTTTGCCTGCCGAAGCACAAGCCCATGCCAATGATCTGATGGGCGGAGCTACCAATGCGTGGGGCAGCTTTGACGGTTTCAAGAGTGGCCTGGAAGGGGCAGCAGCAGAGTTGGATGAAGCAACCCTGGCAGCCGTTTATGCGGCGGGTGAGCAGGGGCGTCAGTTCGGCTGGCAGTCGGGTTGGACCACGTTCTACTGGGCCTGGTGGATCGCGTTCTCGCCCTTCGTGGGCCTGTTCCTCGCGCGCATATCGAAAGGACGCTCTGTCCGCGAGTTCATCGTAGGCTGTGTGTTCGCCCCGGCTTTGGTGTGCTTTGCATGGATGACCGTTCTGGGAGGAACTGCGATTGATCTGGAACTGGCAGGCGCCGCAGAAGGTGCAATCATCGGTGCATCGAACACCAACAAGCTGTTCGTGACACTATCTTACATGATTGACGGTGGTCTGCTGTCAATGCTGAACGTGATGTGCGTGATCCTGATCATGACATTCCTCGTCACGTCGGCAGACTCGGGCATTCTGGTGATGAACACCATCATGTCGGGTGGCAGCCAGGAGACGGGCATCAAGCACCGCATCATCTGGGGTGTCATCCTGACGGCTGTGATCGGCGCGCTGATCCTCGCAGCCGGTGAAAACAACCCGATGGATGCGCTGCGAAACGCGATGATCATCGGTGCATTGCCCTTTACTGCTGTGATGGGTCTGATGTGTATTGCTCTGGCCAAAGCTTTGTTCCGCGACAGCCAGCGTGACAAACACGCCGCTACAGGTGCACAAGCCGCCGAATAAAGCGAAAGCTTAGTTTATGACTTGATCAGGCCGCCCGGAAATGGGCGGCCTGATTTCATTTTGCGCAGACACTGGCCACGACCCTCAAACAACGGAAAAGTGCTGGCCAGCCCGACCTTGGTGAGACACCCAAACCATATCTCAACGAAAAAGCCCCGGTAAAAACCGGGACTTTTGAGCATCTTGTCGTGAAATGCCTACATGCAGGCTTCAACGGCGCGTTTGGTCATGACCGACACAAGATGCGCCCGGTATTCCTTGCTGCCATGTAAATCAGCGATCATGTTGGCGGGGTTAATCCGAAGGTCCATCAAGGCGTCCGGGCGAAACTCCTTGTTCAGCGCCTGCTCGGCTTCGCTCCAACGGAAGACGCCATCCTCACTTGCCCCGGTCACCGCCACGCGCACGCCGTCCGTGAAACGGGCCAAATATACCCCAACAAGTGCAAACCGCGATGCTGGTTGCAGGAATTTTTGATAGCTTGCCGCCTGCGGAACCGGAAAGCGGATCGAGGTGATGATCTCTCCTTCATCCAGGGCTGTGGTGAACATGCCTTGAAAAAAGTCATCTGCCGCAATTTGACGCGCGTTGGTCACCACGGTTGCGCCCGATCCCAGCACACCCGCCGGATAACAGGCAGCCGGGTCATTGTTCGCAACCGAACCACCGATGGTTCCACGATTGCGCACTGCCGGGTCGCCAATTTGTCCAGCCAATGCCGCCAGCGCGGGATAAGATCCTGCAGCGTCGCGAGCAACGACAGCGTGAGGTGTTGCACCCCCAACAGAGACTGAGCCGTCATCATCAACGCAGACGCCTTGCATCTCGGCAATGCCGCTCACCGACACCAGTTTGGACGGTGCCGCCAACCGTTGCTTCAATGTCGGGATCAGCGTTTGTCCGCCTCCCAACGCCTGCGCATCCTCTGCTGCCAATGCTGCAACCGCGTCAGCAATGGTCGAGGGCTTCTCAAACTCGAAATTGTACATTTCGTTCTTCCTTTCCGAAAGGCGCTGATCCGCCCTTCATCTGGCTATAAATATCCCGGGGAGCGCGAGGGGCTGGCCCCTCGCACCCCAACCTCTCAACCATGCATCGCCGTCCAAACGCGTGACGGGCTCATCGGCATGTCGATATGATCAACAGCCCTTCCACCCGAGTTCAACGCATCCAGCACCGCGTTGACCACCGCAGGCGGTGAGCCGATCGCTCCGGCCTCGCCGCAACCCTTCACGCCCAGCGGATTGTGCGTACAGGGCGTCTGGCTGGAATGATCCACGCCGTAGAACGGGACGTCATCAGCGCGTGGCATCGCGTAATCCATGAAGGACGCGCTCAGCAATTGGCCGTTCTCATCATAGGCACAGTTCTCCAGCAAGGCCTGACCGATGCCCTGGCCGATACCGCCATGCACTTGTCCGTCAACGATCATTGGATTGACGATATTGCCAAAGTCATCCGCAGCCGTGAACTTCTCGATACTGACCTGACCTGTGTCTGGATCAACCTCGACCTCACAGGCATAAGCCCCTGCCGGGAAAGTAAAGTTGGCCGGGTCATAGAACGCGGTTTCCTCCAGTCCAGGTTCAACTTCCAGCGGATAGTTGTGCGGGACATAAGCCGTGAGGGTCACATCTCCCCAAGCTACAGACTTGTCGGTCCCCGCAACGCTGAACTGACCGTCCTTAAGTTCGATATCCGCCTCGGACGCTTCCAGCAAATGGGCTGCGATCTTTTTGGCCTTGTCGATCACCTTTTCGGTGGCCTTGACCATAGCCGAGCCGCAAACCGCCAGCGAGCGTGAGCCATAGGTGCCCATGCCAAACGGGATCTTCGAGGTATCCCCGTGCACAATCTCGACCATCGACTCATCGATACCGATCATGTCGGCCACGACCTGCGGGAAGGCTGTTTCATGGCCTTGCCCGTGGCTGTGTGCGCCAACCATCACACTGATCGAACCGGTGGCGTTCACCCGGACAGTTGCCGCATCATAAAGACCCGCCCGGGCCCCCAACATGCCAACGATATTCGAGGGTGCGATGCCGCAGGCCTCGATATAGCAGTTGACGCCGAGACCGCGCAGCTTGCCTTTGGCCTCACTCTGCGCGCGTCGTGCGGCAAAGCCCGCAAGATCAGCAGCGGCCTCCAGCTTGTCCATGGTCCCGTTATAATCCCCGGTGTCGTAAGTCAGCGCCACCGGCGTGTCATAGGGGAACTGCGTGACAAAGTTCTGGCGACGCAGGGCGATCGGATCGACACCCAGCTCGCGCGCGGCCTTGTCTATAACGCGCTCCAGCTGGAAGGTTGCTTCGGGTCGACCAGCACCGCGATAGGCATCCACGGGCACCGTATTTGTGAACATCGCTTTCACATTCACCTGAATGACCGGGGTCTTATAGTTGCCAGCCATCAGCGTCCCGTGCAGCCATGTCGGAACCGAGCTGGAGAAAGTCGACAGGTAAGCGCCCAGATTGGCATAGGTGTTGGTCCGCAGGCCGATGAAGTTGTTATCCGCATCCAGAGCCAGCTCAATCGTGCTGACATGGTCACGACCCTGCGCATCCGACATGAACGCCTCGGACCGGCTGGCCGTCCACTTGACGGGGCGGTTGCAGGCCTTGGCGGCAAAGGTGCAGAACGCTTCTTCTGCGTAATGGAAAATCTTGGTGCCAAAACCACCCCCCACATCCGGGGCTACGACGCGGACTTTATGTTCCGGCAGACCCAGAACGAACGCGCACATCAACAAGCGGATGACATGCGGGTTCTGCGACGTGGTGTAGAGCGTATATTCATCCGTGCCCCGGCTGTACTCGGCCACAGCCACGCGCGGCTCCATCGGGTTGGCGACCAGCCGGTTGTTCACCAGATCCAAAGTGGTGACATGCGCCGCATTGGCAAAGACGTTATTCACCTTGGCGTCGTCGGCCTCACCCAGCTGCCAGTCATAGCAGATGTTGTTTTTCAGATCGTCATGAACCAGCGTCGCGCCCTCCTGCGCGGCGGATTTCATGTCGATCACGGCGGGCAGTTCCTCGATATCCAGATCAATAGCCTCGGCCGCGTCACGGGCCTGTTCCAGGCTGTCAGCCACCACGGCAGCGATCGGATCACCCACGTGGCGCACCTTGCCCTGTGCCAGAATTGGGTGTGGTGGTTCCTGCATCGGCGCGCCGTGCTTGTCGGTCACTTCCCACCCACAGGGCATTCCGCCCACGCCTTCAAAGTCTTTGCCGGTGAATACTCTGACCACACCGGGCATACCTTCGGCGGTTGATGTATCTACAGAATTGATCCGACCATGCGCGATGTCGGACCGCAGGAAATATACGTAAGCCTGACCACGTACGTTGATGTCGTCGGTATAGTTGCCTGCTCCGGTCAGAAAGCGGACGTCCTCGCGCCGCTTGGAACTGGCTCCGATGCCACTGTCTTTGGGCATTGCTTGTTCTCCTCCCATAAACGGATGCTGCTGCACCCTTCACTTGTCCCACGGGCGCAATGTTTACGCCCGCAGCGGCATCATTCCGCAGCGATACTGCCGACGTCCTGGCCTGAGGCGGCCATGATCGCCTTGACGATATTGTGGTACCCGGTGCAGCGGCACAGGTTGCCTTCCAGGTACTTTCGGATTTCGGCCTCAGATGGGCGTGGGTTGTCTTTCAGCAGCGCTGCGGCGCTCATCACCATACCCGGTGTACAGAACCCGCATTGAAGGCCGTGATGATCCTGAAAGGCTTGCTGGATCACGTTCAGCGAACCGTCCGCATTTGCCTGACCTTCGATGGTGCCAACGTCAGCACCGTCGGCTTCGACCGCCAGCATATTGCACGACTTCACGGCCTGACCGTTCACATGTACAACGCAGGCGCCGCACTGGGCCGTATCACAGCCGACATGCGTGCCCGTCAATGACAGTTGCTCGCGCAGAAAGCCGGACAGTAACGTCCGGCCCTCAACCTCGCCGCTAACGGCCTTGCCGTTCACGGTCATGGAAATTTTCATGACTTTCTCCTCCCTGAATTCCAACGGTTCAACCGCCCAATATGCGCTTGAACCAACCTTTTTTTGCTTCGCCGCCTTCACCCTCGGCAGAAGGTTCAGCTTGAACCTGATCCGAGGTTTCCGGATCGGGTGTTTTTTCGGGTTCGACCGCGTTCTGAAAATTTTCAAAGAACCGGTCGGCCATTTTTCTGGCGACGCCATCGATGACCCGGCTGCCCAGCTGGGCCAGCTTGCCACCGACACGTGCGTCGACGGTATAGGTCAGCAGAGTACCTTCGGGCACATCAGACAAACTGACATCGGCCGCACCCTTGGCAAAACCAGCAGCCCCACCCTTACCTTCACCCGAGAGCTTCACGCTTTCAAGCGTTACGATATCAGAAAGGGTAACGGCCCCTTTGAAGGTCGCTTTTACGGGGCCGACTTTCTGCACCACCGTCGCTTCGAATCCGTCATCGACCGAGCCCGTCATTTCCTGACATCCCGGAACGCATTCTTTCAGAACCTCAGCCGACAAAAGCGCGTCCCAGACCTTGGATCGCGGCGCGGCAATGACGCGGCTGTCACTAAGCTCCATTTCTCTTCTCCAGGTGTTTTTTCTTACGCTACGTGGTGTTTTTCGCCCTGCCTATTAGACCTTGGGTGTAGGTGTCGCCGAGCCGATCTTATGTACGACTTTGGGCCAGTAGGCGCAGATTACTTTCGTTGTTAGGATTGGGTAAGCTGGGGACAACCTGATTGAAAAAGGCAATACCAAATGCTTGCTGACTCCGTTGTAAGGTCTGGCTTCGAGAAAGTGCTAATCGTCGATGACCACCCCCTGTTTTGCGACGCGCTGTCGATGACCTTGCAAAGCGTGGCGCAGATCGGCGAAATCCATACCGCAGACCGATTGGAAGGCGCGATGGAACTTCTGTCAGGGGGGCTGAAACCGGACGCGGTCATGCTGGACCTCAACCTGCCGGATGTGGAAGGGCTGGACGGCCTTGTCCGTCTGAAGGCTGCTGCGAATGCCCCGGTTATTGTGGTGTCCTCGATGACGGATAATCGCGTTGTCAGTCAGGTGATTCAGGCGGGCGCATCGGGTTATGTGCCCAAGCATAGCCAACGCGATGTGTTTCGCCTGGCATTCGAGACAGTGCATTCCGGCAAAGTTTTCGTGCCCGAAGGGTGCGTTCTGATCAATGTCGAAGAGGATGAACACGCCGACGCGGTCAATCGGCTTGCGACGCTGACAAATCAGCAGGCCCGCATTCTGCAACTGATCTGTGAGGGCAAGCTGAACAAACAGATTGCCTATGACCTGTCCATTGCGGAACCCACGGTCAAAGCGCATGTCACGGCAATCATGCGGAAACTGGGTGTGCAAAGCCGGACGCAAGCCGTTCTGATTGCAAAGAAAGCGTCGTTTGCCAGCGTCTTGCAAGACCAAGGCTAAGCGTCATACTCTCACCACATCGTCGCGCTTTAGGGAGGAGGCTCGATGGACCAAGCAGTCGGGTGGGCGACAGCCCGGACCGGTGCAACAGGCATCGTCAAAACGGCTTTCGTGCGTTACGACACCGGGCAGGCGCTTGGGGTGCTCGAACGTCAATTCGGAGCTGAACCACTTGCGCTGGTGATATTGTTTGTTAGTCCGAACGCGGACGCGGCTGCGGTCATTGCCAAAGCCGAGCAGGTGTTTGCGCCTACGCCGGTGGTTGGCTGCACCACCGCCGGAGAACTTGCGGACAGCGGTTATTGCGAAGACCAGATCGTCGCAATCGGCCTTCCGCAATCCCATTTCGACACGCGTACGGTCCTGGTTTCCGATCTGAACGATTTTGAGGCGGAAAGCATCATCAACGAGATGATCCACAACCGAAATGCCATGATGGTCACGGCGCCCGACTGGAGCCATGAATTTACATTCCTGATGATCGACGGATTGTCGACCAAAGAGGATGCGTTGACCTCCGAGTTGGCCGTCGGTTTGGGGCCGGTGCCATTGTTTGGCGGATCGGCCGGTGATGGAACCCGGTTCCGGCGTACCTATGTGCTGCATCAGGGCAAGGCGCTGAGCAATGCTGCCATACTGACTCAGGTTCGTACGCGGTGCCCGATCAAGGTGTTCAAAACCGATCATCTGGTACCAACGACCCGGCGTATGGTCGTAACCAAGGCGGATCCGGCAAAGCGCATCGTTCAGGAGATCAACGCTGAGCCCGCCGCCCGCGAATACGCCCGTATCCTTGGCAAGGATCCGGAACAACTGACGACATTCACCTTTGCGGCGCACCCCGTTGTTGTACAGATTGGCGGGCAGCATCACGTCCGCGCCATTCAGCAGGTGGCGGGCAACGGGGACCTCGTCTTTTTCTCGGCCATTGATGAAGGGCTTGTGCTGACGCTGGCCGAACCAAGGGACATGGTCGAGCACCTTGAGGAAGAAATCGGCCTTCTGACCGAGAAACGGCAACCCGACACCATTCTGGGCTGTGATTGCATTCTCCGCCGACTGGAAGCGCAGGAAAAGCAAAAGACCCGCGAAATCTCGGACATTCTGGCCCGCAACCACGTTGTCGGATTCTCAACTTACGGAG
This sequence comes from Ruegeria sp. AE4, assembly GCF_056542185.1. Lineage (NCBI taxonomy): Bacteria > Pseudomonadati > Pseudomonadota > Alphaproteobacteria > Rhodobacterales > Roseobacteraceae > Ruegeria > Ruegeria sp. AE4. The sequence continues at coordinate 75,778 of NZ_JBQFZK010000013.1, forward strand.
AGCAGTACAACTCAATCCATGTGAACCAAACTCTGACGGGTGTTGCGATTTATCCACCCGAGAAAGAGTAACGTATGATCGAGCATCTTACAGATCCCACGGACTCGGTTGACCGCCAGAACGAGAAACTTCGCAAGATTGCCGAAGCGCTAATGCGCCGGGTAGAAGAATCCACCGATGCGTCAGGCGCAGCTTATGCGCAATTTCAGCGCGCGGCCGTGCTTGAACAAGAGGTCCGCGCCCGGACGAATGATCTGGAACGTGCCCTTGAATTGCTGAACGATTCCAATGCCAGACTGGCACAGGCGAACAAGGACACAGAAGCCGCACGCGCTGACCTGGCCAATGCAATCGAAACGGTGCAGGAGGGGTTCGCCCTTTTCAATCGCGACGAAAAACTGGTGCTGTGCAACAGCCGCTTTGGTCTGCATATGCCTGACATTCAGGAGCGGCTGAGCCCGGGGCTGAGCTTTGCCGAATATGTTGAACTGGTCAGCCGATCCGGGTTTCTGTCCCTGCCTGAAACGATGACACCGACAGACTGGGCCAAAAGCCGTTTGGACCGGCATACGGACGATCATGTGGTGTTCAACGTCCGGCTTGTTGGCAATCGGTGGTCGCAAGTATCCGAACACCGCACGCCGGATGGCGGCACTGTTATCCTGCAAACCGATGTGACCGATATCATGCGGATCGAACGGCAGGAGCGTGACCGGATACTGGATGACAAGGCCAGGCTGATCCGCGCGACGCTGGAACATATCGAACAGGGCGTTTGCATTTTTGACAACAAACACCGTCTGATCGGGTGGAACAACCGCGCCAGCGAGTTGCTGGCCATTCCGATCGCACAGTTTCAGATGGGGACCCGGTTTGAATCGCTGTCCAATCGCCTTGGCACGAACATCAAGTTCCAGAAGGGGGTAACGGAAGCCGATCTGCTGGATTGGGTGACGCGGCAAACTTATCGCCGTCCTCTGCAATTTCAGATGCACCGCGGAAGGTCAAAAATTCTTTCGGTGTTTGCGCAGGAGATGCCGGACCGGGGCTTTGTGATATCCTTCACCGATGTAACCGCAGAACGAAAGTCCGCTCAGGCCTTATACGAAGCCAAAGAGCTGTTGGAACAACGCGTAACATCTCGCACAATGGAACTGGCTGACGCGTTGAACGAGGCCGAGCGTGCAAATGCATCCAAGTCGCGATTCGTGGCAGCTGCCAGTCACGACCTGTTGCAACCTCTTTCCGCGGCAAAGCTTTATGTTGCATCGCTGGGCAGCGGCCTGGATAAAGACGACGCAAAGACAGTTGCAGGCAAGGCTGAAAGTGCGCTGAACAGCGTTGAACACATTCTGGAAGCGCTGCTGGATATCTCGAAGCTGGATTCAGGACGGGCCACCGCGCATTTGTCGACCATATCTGTGAGCACGCTGTTTTCGCAGATGGAAGACGCATTTCGCCCGGTGGCGCAGGCAAAAGGGCTTGAGCTCTCATTTGTTGACACGAACGCGCGTGTGACCAGCGACGCCAGCTATTTGCGTCGGATTTTGCAGAACCTGCTGTCGAACGCGATCAGATATACCGAGACCGGAAAGGTTCTGGTCGGTGTGCGGCGTCGCAAAGGCGCAATTGCCTTGCAAGTCTGGGATACAGGTATCGGTATCGCGTCAGACCAAAGAGACATCGTCTTTCAGGAATTTCAGCGCCTGCATTCTGATGCCAGCGCCGCAGAGGGTATGGGATTGGGCCTTGCAATCGTGGAGCGCGCCTGTGGGCTGTTGCAACATCCAATCCAGCTGTTTTCCGAAGTAGGCAAAGGCACTGGATTCTCGGTCGAAGTGCCGTTGGCGCAGGAAGAGCAGACCACATCCAGCAGCGCCCCTGCGGCCCACGATCCGGGCTCCAAGGTACTTGGTAACACGGTCGTATTGTTGATTGAGAATGATGAAAACCTTCGTAGCGCACTGACCATGACCATCGAATCCTGGGGGGTCGAGGTTTTGGAGAGCGAAAGCGAAGACGAAGCAATCAATCTTCTTCGTGAAATTGACATTCTGCCCGATGCAATAGTTGCCGATTTTCAGTTGAATCACGATAGAACCGGTGTCGACGCGATACATGCCCTGACGAACGAGTTTGGACCTCTGCCCGGCTGCGTTATTTCGGCCAACCGATCATCTGAACTGGCCAGGCGCTGCAAGCGCGCCAATCTGCCTTTGCTCTACAAACCGCTTGATGCGCAACTTTTGCGGTCAACGCTGGAGTCATCAATTGAACAACGCAACTGAGCAGCACTGGAAACGTGTATGTTTTCAGGCGATTTCTGTCTGTGGGTTGGCACCTGTTCGATGCAGCATCGACAAAACCTCAGCCTTCCAGCCGGCTTTGATCTGCAACGCTAGCTGGGACGGAGGCCGGTGGTTCGGTGACAGGATCGCATATTCATACCTCAACGGTTCACTGAAGGGCAAAAACACGACACGGTCGTTTGAAATGTTCAACTCCCGCTCGGTAACGACTGTCAACGGATCGACAATCGTGCAGCATTGGCCCGATCCGACAAAAGGGATAAGCGGCAGAAAATATTGGCAGGTCACGGTTGGCGTATAATTCGCCGAGACCATCTGAAACGCTTGTCGCACTTTTTCCTGAAACGGATGCGTGTCATGCAGCCCGCCCATTGGAACTCCGTCAAGATCGGATATCGTAACGGCGCTTTCTTTCGCCAGAGGGTTGTCTCTGTCCAGCGCGCAAAAACAGTCGCCGCTTATGATCTCGGCTGAGAACTGTGGTTGCTTACCTGTCGGATGCTCAAAATCCGCAAACCCGAAATCGATGTTCTGAGTACCCGCCAGTTCCATAATCTGCGGAGAGCTGCGGGTTGAAAGTGTAATTTGTATATCGGGGTTTCCACCAACTGAACGGCTGATGAAATTCGGAAAGGCAAAAGTGGAAGGGCCTGGCATCGCTGCAATATTCAAGCTACCGGAACTCCCTTTCAGAAGCCCGTGCATCGTATTGGAAATCGTAGATAATCTGTCCAGAATACCAGTGGTTTCTGACAATAGGTAGTGCGCTTCCGGTACTGGAATCAAACGGCGCCCTCTTCGTTCGAACAGGATCAGCCCCAAACTTTTTTCTAGGTTCTTGAGCGCAAGGCTGATGGCCGGCTGTGTCCGGTTCAGCTTTTTTGCGGTTTGAGAGATAGAGCCGCTTTCCATCACCTCACGAAAAACAGTCAATTGAGTAAGGTTCATTCCACATCCATAAGCCAAACTTCAGTTTAGTTAAATATAACAAATTTGTATTTATGGTAAATCTCCATAGGCTGATTGGATCAGAGTTCGGACAAACCGAATCCAATGATCCAAAACTGGGAGCTTACGATGAGACTGATGAAATGCCTGACAGGTCTGGCTTTGGCAGGCGCTATGGCCGCGCCTGCACTTGCACAGGACCCAACTTTTTTCCGTATTGGCACCGGTGGTGCAGGCGGCACTTATTTTCCGATTGGCGGAACTATCGCAAATGGGATCTCGGCCCCTCCGGGCTCGCGCCCCTGCGAAGAGGGTGGTCAGTGCGGCGTACCCGGCCTGATCGCGATTGCACAATCAACAACTGCGTCAGTCTTTAACAACGCGGCAGTGGAGAATGGCGAGCTTGAGGCCGGTCTGGCCGCCGCTGATGTCACCCGTTCGATGTATCTGGGCGAAGGCAAGTTCGAAGGCAAGCCGCATCCCAAGCTGCGCATTGTAGCAAACCTGTTCCCAGAGGATCTGCATCTGGTTCTGCCCGCAGGTCAGACCATTGGTGACCTGAGCGATCTCAAAGGCAAGCGCGTGGGTATCGCACAGGCGGGTTCAGGCACACAGGTGGCCGTGCTGCAGATGTTGGATGCATGGGGCGTAAACCGCGATAACATGGACGAAGCAGAGCTGAACAACAGTCAGAGCGCCGAGCGTCTGGCCGATGGGCAGCTGGACGCGTATTTCTACGCAGCTGGCTGGCCGGTCGCCGCTATGGTGCAGTTGTCATCGACAAAAGGCATGAACCTGCACTCGTTCAGTGACGAAGACCTTGCCAAGATTAACGAGATCATTCCGGCCTATATCCCTTCCGCCATACCGGGCGGTGTGTATGAAGGGATTGACTCCGAAACCAAGACCCCAGCGGTCAGCGCTATGCTGGTTGTGTCGTCGGATCTGTCCGAAGAACTGGTCTATCAGCTGACCAAAGCACTGTGGAACGACAACACCCGAAAACTGCTGGACAACGGCCACGCCAAAGGCAAGCAGATCACAGCTGACACAGCTTTGGACGGGGTCGAAGCACTGGGTGTCCCGCTGCATCCTGGTGCAGAGAAGTTCTATAAAGAAGCAGGCCTTCTGCAGTAATCGAACCTCATTGAAGCCTGTCGTCGGTGCCCCTGTGCGGGGCACCGCACTCTCCTTACACGCGCAATCAGAGGGCCATCATGTCCGAGACCGAAACACGCGATGACCACGACCTGACAGCCGAAGAACTGGCAGCCATCGAAGAACAGTTCGACGAAGGCGCCGCAGTACGTCAGGTTACACCGAACACGGCCAAGGTTCTGCGGGTTGTTGCCCTGTTATTCGCGTCCTATGAATTCTTCACCGCAGGTTTCGGCTTGCCGGCGGACCACTGGCACATGGGCATTTATCTGGCCCTGTTATTCATACTGGTTTACGCGACCATTCCGATTGTCGGGGCCAAAAACCTATATGCGCTCAAAATCAGCAGGTTTCGTATCGGGAACGTCCCGCTTTATGACCTGGTATTCATGGCATTTGGCATCGTTGCGGCGCTTTACGTTGGATTTGCCTGGCGCGGTATTCCCTTTCTCGGGATCGAGGAACAGACTTTTCGTATGGGTAATCCCAACAATTACGATGTCTTTCTTGGCGTGGTTATCATTCTGCTGGTACTTGACATCGCCCGTCGCACGCTGGGTTGGGTGCTGCCGCTGATTATCTGCGTATTCATCTCTTACGCTCTGCTTGGTCCTTATTTTCCCGGTTTGTTGCAGCATCCCGGTGTAAATTTCAAAACCTTCGTGTCGTCGATGTACTTTCCGCAGGAAGGCATCTATGGCGTCACGCTTTGGGTCGTTTCGACCATAGTCTTCCATTTCGTTTTGTTTGGTGTGATCGCGCAGCGCACCGGGTTGGGACAGTTGTTTATCGACAATGCCACCATTCTGGCGGGTCGCTATACAGGTGGCCCGGCCAAGGTGTCGGTCGTTTCATCGGCATTCTTTGGAACGATCTCGGGGTCTTCGGTCGCCAACACGGTTTCAACCGGAGCGCTAACCATCCCGAACATGAAACGCCTGGGTTATCCGGGCCATTTCGCGGGCGGGGTCGAGGCCGCTTCCTCGGCGGGCGGCCAGATCACCCCGCCCATCATGGGAGCCGCGGCCTTTATCATGGCCGAGTTCCTGGAGGTGCCTTACACCACTATTGTCATTGCCGCGATCTTCCCGGCGCTTCTTCACTACGTCGGTGTCTTTGCAGTTGTGCATCTGATGGCGCGCAAGCTGAACCTGAAGGGTCTGACGAAAGAGCAATTACCGCAGCTTAAAGCTGTCTGGGCTGAAGGTTGGGCCAATATCGTGCCCCTGATTGGCCTGCTGGTGGTGCTGTTTACCGGTTACACGCCATTCATGTCGGCCTTCTGCGGCATATCGCTGGCGGTGATCGCGGGTATGTCGCGTATCAAGCAGCCACCAACGCTGATTTACGCGGCGGCGTTTCTGGCCTTTGTGTTGTGGAAATTCTCGGATGGCGGGTTCGACCTGACAATGACCGCGATACTCTGCGCGCTGTCTGTGACAGCCACACTGAACCCACAAAAACGTATCGAAGTACCCGAGATGCTGGCTGCTGTCGAACTGGGCGTAAAATACTCGCTGGCGGTGGGTGCCGCTGCCGCCGCTGTCGGTATTGTTGTGGGTGTGATCAACACCACCGGTATCGGCTTTCGTATCGGATTTATGGTCACGCAAGGGGCAGGCAATCTGGCGACGGATCTTTATAATATGATCTCGTTCGGCAGCTTCCAGCTGTTTGCAATTGAAGACCTGCAACTGTTCATCTCCCTGATCTTCATCGCTGTCGTCTGCATTTTGATGGGGGCGGGTATTCCGACCACCGCGCTTTACATCATGCTGGTTTCTGTCGCGCAGCCCGCGCTGGCCCAGTTGGGTGTTCCGCCCATCGCAAGCCACCTGTTCGTGCTTTACTACGGTGTGGTATCCGAAATTACACCTCCGGTCTGTACCTCGGCTTATGCGGCAGCTGCGATCGCCAACTCAAATCCGTTCCGCACCGGGCTGTCCGCGTTTACGCTCGGGTTGGGCAAGGTGATAGCGCCGATGGCATTCGTCTATGCGCCGGTTTTGTTGTTCGTGTCCTCCACAGGGTTTGATTTTTGGGAATTCACATATACTGCGGCAAGCTGCATAGCGGGGGTCATCGCTCTGTCCGCGGCGGTCGTCGGCTATTGGCTGCAACCGCTCAACGTATTTTCTCGTATTCTGATGGCCTTTGCCGGGATCATCTTCGTGGCACCCACGTTAACGGCTGACCTGATCGCGCTGGCAGTGGCGTCACCCGTGATCGTTGCGCAGTTGATCGCCCGTACCCGAACTCAAGCAACGGCCTGACATGTCTGAACGTGTTACCATAATTGGCGCCGGGATCGTCGGCATCTGCTGCGCGCTGTCATTGCAGGAACGTGGCAAAACCGTGCGGTTGATTGACCGGGGAGAGCCCGGGCAGGAGACCTCATTCGGTAATGCCGGTGTCGTCTCGCCATGGTCAGTGATCCCCCAAGCGGTTCCCGGTATCTGGAAGGCAATCCCCCGGATGCTGCTGGACCCCAAAAGCGCCCTGTCCGTCAGGGCCTCGTTCTGGCCGAGGATGGTCCCTTGGGGCATGAGGTTTTTGAGGGCATCTGATGAACGATCGGTCCGCCGAATCTCGGATGCGATGGAGCTTCTTTGCAGACCGTCGATAGAGTTGTATCGACGTCACTTGCAGAACACTGGTTATGAAGACCTGATTGTCGATTCCAACTACATCCATGCTTTCCGCCACCCGAATCAAGCTGACCTGAAGGCGCTGGGATATCTGATCCGACAGGAGAAAGGTGGGCAACTCGAGAGGATCGACGGCCCAGAGTTGCGCCGAATTGAACCCGCTCTATCCGAGGATTTCGAAGCAGCGATCCTTATCAAAGGTCAGGCACGGATTACATCACCCGGTCAGGTTGGCGCGGTTCTGGCAGAAAAAGCGCGCCAACAAGGCGCTGAGTTTATTCGGGCCGAAGTTCGAAAACTGAACCGTACCGACGAGGGGCGGTGGCACCTGACAACCCAGACCGATACGCTTCAGGCTGATACAGTCATATTGGCTGCAGGTGTGTGGTCTGCCGAGCTTTTGAAACCTTTGGGTCTGTCTGTGCCGCTGGCTGCTGAACGCGGGTACCATGTTCAGTTCCCCGCACCTTTGGCGAGCCTTCAGAATTCGGTCATGGATGTGGATGCCAAAGTGGTTGCCAGTTCGATGCAGGGCGGGCTGCGTGTGGCAGGCACCGCCGAGTTTGCGCGTGTAGATGCCCCGCCCGATCCACGAAAACAGGCGTTACTGACGCGACAAGCCAAGGCAATGATACCGGATCTTAATACCGCCGACACGCAATTCTGGATGGGGCGCCGCCCATCGTTTCCAGACAGCTTGCCTGCCATCGGGCCGATTGACGGACATCAGGGATTGTTCAGCGCTTTCGGTCATTCCCACTATGGCCTGATGATGGCGCCTAAAACCGGAGAGCTTGTGGCCGATCTGGTAGCTGGACAGCGTCTGAACATCAGTCTGGACCCATTTGCCTTGTCGCGGTTTTAAAACACGCGAAGCGACTTCTCGAGAAGGATCACAACGTCATGCCGATCTACCCAGGTGGACAGAATATCTGCGGGGCATCCATCGGAGTTTTGTGCCTGGAAAGCTATTTCCCCAAACCTCCGGGCCATATCAAAAACCCATCGAGTCTTCCGTTCCCGGTGCTGTATGAGATGATTGAAGGCGTCACAGTACCAAAGCTGCTGAACAACCCGACACCAGAGTTGCTGGAGCCCTTCATCAAAGGCGCGCAGAGGCTTGAATCCGAAGGTGTGCGGGCCATCACTGGCAGTTGCGGGTTTCTTGCATTGTTCCAGAAAGAGCTGGCCGAAGCCGTGTCCGTGCCCGTTTTTGCCTCAAGCCTGATTCAGGTGCCGCTGGCTTATTACATGACCGGTGCCAGTGCACCGGTAGGAGTGATAACCGCCGATTCCTCGGCGCTGACGCAACGCCATTTCGATGGGGTTGGGGCAGGAGATATCCCCGTAGCTGTGCAGGGTCTTGAGAACACGACCGAGTTCGCCGAAGTCATCCTGCGCAATACGCGCACCCGAATGGATACCGATCTGATTGAGGCTGAAGTTCTGAATGCTGTACGCAAACTGAAACGCGATACACCGGAAATCCGTTCGCTGGTACTGGAATGCACCGATCTACCGCCTTACGCGGCCTCAATTCAGAAGGAATTGAGCCTGCCGGTTTATGATCTGGTGACCTTGGCACATATGGCCCATTCGGTAAGCACGCTTAGCCCGTATCGCGGACTTATGCCGTGGGTTTGATGTGGACACTGCCTGGCGTGCTGACTTGATGAACAGCCAAACTGAAACGGCCTGACTGCGGAGTGAACCAAGGGTCTTCCCCTTGCCGAAACGGCTGGTTAAGAAGTTCTTCCACCGTCGCTTCAGGAGGCACCATTGGACCGTATCGCCCGCACTATCGCCACCGAGATTAAGGCACGTTCCGAGCAGGTCGGTGCCGCGATCAAGCTACTGGACGAAGGAGCAACCGTGCCTTTTGTCGCCCGATACCGGAAAGAAGCAACCGGAGGATTGGACGACACCCAATTGCGCCTGCTGTCTGAGCGGCTGACTTATCTGCGCGAGCTTGAAGCGCGGCGTGAAACCATTCTGAACTCGATCAAGGATCAGGGCAAACTGACCGACGATCTGAGTAAATCCATTGCGCGCGCGGAAACCAAAGCGCAGTTGGAAGACATTTATCTGCCGTATAAGCCAAAACGGCGCACCAAGGCGATGATTGCACGCGAAAATGGGCTTGAACCTTTGGTTGACGCTATTCTGGCGGACCGCAACTGCGACCCTGAAATATTAGCCGCGGCGTACCTCACCGAGGCGGTAACAACGACCCGGGATGCTTTGAACGGTGCGCGGGATATTTTGACCGAGCGGTTGACAGAAAACGCCGCTCTGCTGGGCGAATTGCGCAGTTTCATGCAGCACGAGGCTCTGCTCAGCGCAAAGGTCATAGAAGGCAAGGAAAAGGACGGCGCCAAGTTCAGTGACTACTTTGACCATTCCGAATTGTGGGCGGACGTGCCGTCACATCGGGCATTGGCGATGCTGCGGGCATCCAAAGAGGGCATCGTCACGCTGGATATCGCGCCTGAACCGGAGTTTGGTGCCGCGCGGGCCGAGACGATTGTCGCCGCCCATCTACAGACACGTGGCACTGGGCTAGCAGACGTGTGGTTGCGCAAAGTCGCGGGCTGGACTTGGCGGGTGAAACTTTCGCTGTCCATGATGGTCGAACTGATGGCTGACCTGCGCAGCCGGGCGCAAGACGAAGCCATTCAGGTCTTCTCGCGAAACCTCAAGGATCTGCTGTTTGCCGCACCGGCAGGTGCCAAGGCGACCTTGGGTCTGGATCCGGGCATTCGTACGGGCGTAAAGGCTGCTGTTGTTGATGCGACCGGCAAGGTTGTCGCCACCGACACCTTGTACCCGTTTCAGCCGAAGAATGATCTGCGAGGTGCACAGGCCAGTATCCTCAATCTGATATCAGCTCATCGGATCGAACTGATCGCAATCGGGAACGGGACGGCCAGCCGTGAAACCGAAAGGTTGGTTGCAGACACTCTTGCACTTCTACCCAAGACGGTGAAAGCACCAACAAAAGTGGTGGTGTCAGAAGCTGGCGCTTCGGTTTATTCCGCATCTGAACTGGCTGCGCGCGAATTTCCTGATCTGGATGTCTCGCTACGTGGCGCGGTCTCGATTGCGCGCCGATTGCAGGACCCCTTGGCCGAGCTGGTTAAAATCGAACCGAAATCCATTGGTGTTGGCCAGTATCAGCATGATGTGGATCAGCATCGCCTGTCACAGTCGCTGGATTCCGCGATCGAGGATGTGGTGAATGCTGTCGGGGTTGATCTGAACACCGCATCTGCCCCTTTGCTGTCACGCGTGTCTGGTCTGGGTCCGGCGCAGGCCGAAGCGATTGTCACCCACCGTGACCTGAATGGGCCCTTCCTATCGCGGAAGGATTTGCTGTCCGTCGCCCGCCTTGGACCACGTGCGTTCGAACAATGCGCCGGTTTCCTGCGCATCAGGGACGGTTCAGAGCCTTTAGACGCGTCTTCAGTGCACCCCGAAGCCTATGACATTGCGCGCCGGGTCGTTGCCGCCTGCGGTCGCGATATCCGTCACATCATGGGCCATGATGGCGCGTTAAAGGGGTTGCGGGCGGAACAATTTGTAACTCAGGATTTCGGCCTGCCGACGGTTCGGGACATCTTTGCCGAACTTGAAAAGCCCGGACGCGACCCCAGACCCAGTTTTGTCTCCGCATCTTTCACCGATGGCATCGAAGAAATCACCGATCTGAAACCCGGAATGGTTTTGGAAGGCACAGTCACCAACGTCGCCGCTTTCGGCGCTTTTGTGGATATCGGCGTGCATCAGGATGGGCTGGTTCATGTCAGCCAGCTGGCGGACCGGTTTGTCAAAGATCCGCATGACGTGGTTAAAACCGGGCAGGTGGTTAAAGTACGTGTCGTCGATGTTGATGTCGCGAGAAAACGCATTGGGTTGACCATGCGAAAACAAGGGGGTGGAGGAAACCGTCGCGGAGGATGAAGTGAACTTTGCTTCGGAACCCGTGTTTGACAGCGTCAGCTTAGTGCCTTGCACGTGTTCCAATCCATGATTACGACTAGGTTGGCAGGAATGAAGGTGATGTTGGCACCCCGGAAAAAAATGGGCTGAACGATCTTTTCTTCCATGGAGATTTGCAAAGACCAGGGTTTGTAGCGGTTGGCTGGCTCGTAGTCTTGGGTAATGTCTTAAACTCAACCTTGTACCAGAGCGGATCAGTAAACCTTAGGAACTTCACCTTTTCGCAAACCAGAGGATATGCATGACACATGTCGTGACCCTGAATGCCGGATCGTCTTCGATGAAGTTCGGCCTGTTCGAACTGACAGAAGACGATCCAGTCATGGTGTGCACCGGTGTGGTCGAACGGATCGGTGAGCCTGAGCCAATCGTCAAGGCGCGGTCATCTGGCGGTGGAGTTCTGGCGAATGGCACGGCAGGAGATATTCACGATCACGCCGCCGCCCTGGACTGGGTACTGAACCTGTTGTCACGGGCCTTCCCCAGTTGCGAGGTCACCGCGGTTGGGCACCGTATTGTTCACGGCGGACCTGAGATCGATACGCCTTTGCCGTTGACCGCCGCTGCTTTGGAGGAGTTGGACAAGCTCTCTCCGTATGCACCTCTGCACCAGCCGCACAACCTGGCTGGCGTCAAGGCAGCTATGGAACGTTTTCCAAATGCTGCCCAGATTGCCTGTTTCGACACAGCCTTTCATCGCAACCACCCTTGGGAGAACGACGTATTCGCCCTGCCGCGCGAGTATTACGACAAAGGCGTCCGACGCTATGGTTTTCACGGGCTTAGTTATGAATACATCTCAGACCATTTGGCCAAAACCGCGCCGCTTTTGCACGCGGGGCGGGTTGTGGTTGCGCATCTGGGCAACGGTGCGTCGATGTGTGCCATGATCGGGGGGCGATCCGTCGGTTCGACCATGGGGTTTTCGTCGTTGGACGGTCTGCCGATGGGATCCCGTTGCGGTCAGCTTGATCCCGGTGTTTTGTTGTATCTGATGGATCAGGAAGGGTTGAGCGCCTCAGAGATTTCCGACCTTCTGTTTCGCAAATCAGGGTTGCTGGGTCTTTCGGGACTTTCAAGCGACATGCGCACTCTTGAAAAAGCAGATACCCGCGAAAGCCGACAGGCCATTAGCTATTTCACGTTCCGCATCCGCCGCGAACTTGGGGCAATGGCCGCAATATTGGGCGGTATTGATGCCTTGATCTTCACAGGTGGTATCGGAGAAAACTCGCGCCTTGTACGCGACAGGGTATGTTCCGGAATGGGCTGGCTGGGGATTGAACTGGATCCCGATGCCAACGCGGACAATGATCGGATCATCTCGACAGACCTGTCCCGAGTGGTCGCCATGGTTATCCCGACAAATGAAGAGCTGGTTATTGCCCGTGCGGCCGCCGATCTGTTGGCAAATCGATCCCATCGGAAAAGCGCTTAACCCGGCTGGTACGTCCAGCGATATGAGGGTGGGGTCGGCCCTTTGTTGCGACCACCTTGCTGCATCTGCTCCCAGGCATGTGCCAGAATACCCACTGATCGGGACAGGCAGAAAAGGCCGCGCGCCAATGGTGGCGCAAACCCAAGCTCGGCATAAATAACTGCGGTTGCGCCATCGATGTTCATCGGGACGGGTTTACCCTTACGCCGCGCAATTTCTGCCTCGATCTGCTGCGCAATGCGCATGAATTGCCCATCGCAAGCACCGGTTTTCACCGCTTCGGCGACCAAGTCCATCAGGCACGGAGCACGGGGGTCTGTAGGCGCGTGAAACCTGTGCCCAAAACCCGGAAGTATCTTTCCGTGGCTTTCGATCCACGCATCGATTGCCTGCTCCAAAGCGCCAGGGTAGTGGCCCACAAAATGGTAGAGTTCCACGGCCTGCTCGCCGGCCCCTCCATGAATGTCGCCCAACATGTTCACCGCGCTTGCCATCGCGTTGTTGAGGGGCAGGCCACATGTAACCGCCATGCGCGCGGTCGCAATCGATGGGGCCTGAGGACCGTGGTCGACTGCCGCGACCAGCGCGGCTTCGAACAATTTGGCCTGCGCTTTTGATGGGCGGTCTCCACGTACCATAAACCAGATCATTTCCGCGAAACCAAGACGTCCGATCAGGTTTTGAATCGGCTCTCCGCGCAGGTCTATCCGGCCAGGTTCCATATCGATGATGGATGTTGCCCACCAATCTGCCACATCGCTCATATGATCCCCTCTCTGCTTAGCGCGTCGATTTCCGCGTCGGTCAATCCGATTTCGGACCACACCGCTTTGTTGTCGGCCCCAAGCTTTGGTGGTGCGATTTGCGGCATTCGCCGGATGCCATCCATTACGACGGGACTGCCTGCAAGCTGCATCTGTTCGCCGTGAACCTGTAAAGAGCCAATCAGACCGCGATCGGAAAGTTGCGGGTCTGCAAGGGCTTCGGGCACGGTCAAAACTTGTCCGGCTGGTACTCCCAATGCATTTAGTGCACTCACCCATTCGGACGCAGCCTTCGTTCTTAGGGTTCGTTCCAGTTCTGAGCGTAAGGCGTGGCGGTTTCTTTTGCGGTCTTCACGCGTTGCGTAGTCGGGGTTGTTCAGCAGGTCATCCCGCCCCAGATAGCGGGCAAGTGCCTGCCATTGCTCGTCCCGATTGGCCGCGATGTTGATCGGGCTGTCCAGCGTGGCAAACGTACCTGAGGGGGCCGAGGTTGTGTTCTCATTCCCATGCGCTCCGGGCGTTACCCCACCCACCAGAAAATTTGATACAACCCAGCCCATTGTCGAAATAACGGCTTCGGACATCGCAACATCCAGATAGGTGCCGCGTGGGTTGGCGTTCAATGCCGCCGAGACTGCAAAGGCAGCCGTCATCCCCCCGACCGTGTCCGCCAACGGATAGCCGACACGATACGGTGCCGTGTCGGGGGCGCCGGTGATTGACATCACACCGCTGATACCCTGCACAATCTGGTCGTAAGCCGGATCATCGCGCCGGGGGCCATCCTGCCCGAACCCGCTGATGGCGCAATAGATCAGGTTGGGATTAACGTTGCGCAGAACTTCATAACCAAGACCAAGACGATCCATTACTCCGGGCCGGAAGTTTTCCACCAGAACATCAGCTGACTGGACAAGGCGTTTCAGCAGCGCCTTGCCCTTTTCCGATTTCATGTCCAGCGTGACAGACTTTTTCCCGGCATTCTGCGCCAGAAAACTGATCCCCATCCCCGCCTTGTTTCTGGCAGGATCAGCACCCAGAACACGAGCAAGGTCGCCACCATCAGGGCGTTCGACCTTGATCACGTCGGCACCCATCAATGCCAGTTGGTAACAGCAATACGGACCCGCGAGGACATTGGTCAGATCGAGAACCCGTATTCCCGCCAGCGGATCAGTCACCTTCGGCAACCCCTTCCGACCTGGCCTGTGCACGGCGCGCGCGGTAGCTGGGTAGGAGCACCAGAAGCGCCGCGATAACCAGCAGACCCAGCGTCATCGGGCGCTCCCATATAAAGGCGATGCCATCATACAGCTGCATGGACCGCGAGAAGTTATCTTCCATCATGCCGCCGAGGATGAAACCGATCAGCAGTGGTGCCAATGGGTAATCAGCGAATTTCAACGCCGTTGCGCATACCCCAAAACCCACCAGTATCAGCAGTTCGGTTGCATTGTTCTGTCCGATATAGGCCCCCATCAGAGTAAAGAACAAAATAAAGGGGATCAGATAGTTGCGCGGCACCGAGAGAACTTTGGCAATGTAGGGAATCAGCGGCAGATTAAGGATCAGAAGCACCAGGTTGCCAATGAACATGGACATGATGACCGCCCAAAAGATCTGCGGGTCGTCCAGCATAAGGCGTGGGCCCGGTGTCACATTCAGAGCAATCAATGCCCCAAGCAGGATTGCCGTCGTTCCCGATCCGGGAATGCCCAGGGTCAGCAGCGGCACGAACGAGCCTGTACAGGCGGCGTTGTTCGCCGTTTCAGGCGCGGCCAGCCCTTTGATCGACCCTTTGCCGAATTCGTCCTGCTCGGCTTTTGGGGCGATGTTACGCTCGACCGCGTAGCCCAGAAAGCTGGCAATCGTTGCGCCCGCACCCGGCAGAACGCCGATGAAAAACCCCTGTATAGACTGGCGGCCAATCACTGGTGCAATGGCTTTGGCTTCCTCCCTGCTTATGCGCAGGTCCTTGATTTCGCCTTCTTCCCCCTTAAGGTCCTTGGGTTTGAGGACAAGAAACAGCGCCTCGGGTAACGCGAACATGGCCATTGCAAGTGTGATAAAGCCAAAGCCTGACTGCAAATCCATGATGCCCATGGTGAAACGAGGCATATTGAACAGTACGCCTTCACCGACGGTGGCCATAATCAATCCAAGGATTGTCATTATGATAGCCTTGGCAACCTGACCTGTTCCCGCAAAGGCTGCAATGGCCGACAAGCCGACAACCATCAGCGCGAAATACTCGGCTGAATGGAAAAGCAACGCAACAGAGGACAGGGCAGGGGCGAAGATCATCAAAAGCAATGCGCCTAACGTACCGCCTGCAAAACTTGCGATTGCTGCAATGGTCAGGGCTTTGCCCGCTTTGCCCTGACGGGCCATCGGGTAGCCGTCAAAGCTGGAGGCGACGGTACCCGCGACCCCCGGCGCATTCAGCAGAATAGAAGAGGTCGAACCACCAAAAATTGCGCCATAATACACGCCGGCCAGCAGGATTAGCGCAGCGGACGGGTCACCCATGGAAATTGCCACCGGGATCATGATGGCGATGATCGACATCGGGCCCAGACCCGGAAGCATTCCGATGAATGTGCCAATCAGACAGCCCGCGACGACCATCAGCAGATTTTGCAGTGAGAATGCCGTTTGCAGGCCAATCAGAAGTCCTTCAAGCATGTCAGCCTCCGAAAATGCCGGGCAAAGGGCGCATGTAGATGCCAAGGACCTCCTGAACCAGATACCAGACCGTACCGGTGGCGATCAGGGCTACGGGCAGCATGATATGCCATTTTCGTTCACCCAAGATAAAAGACCCAAAGATGAGGAAGGCCGAAGTTGAGATCAGGAACCCTACGGGGCGCAGGCACAACGCGTAGACGACCATCAGAACCAGTAACATGATCGCCTGACCAAGATGGTAATCGCCCAACCGCCGATAGTCGATTTCAGGTTCGCTGGGTTCAGCCTTTTCAAAGCCCAGCAGAATGATCGTGGTAGTGGCTATCCCCAGAATAGACAGCACTTTGGGGAAAGTGCTTGGCCATATGGGATTTCTTTGCATGAAAGGGGGCAGGCTACTGTCCATCGTGAACCAAGCGGCGTAGCCATACGTTAAACAAACACCCAGAAGAATGAGCGCGATCCAGCGATCCAGCGCCATGGGACCCCCTCCTTTTTTCGTCGTCAGGGTTGGCAGAGCGGGTTACCGCTCTGCCCAAGTTGGATTCAGAGGAAGCCCAGCTTCTTCATCAGATCACCAATCTGTTGTTCTTGCTGCTCAAGAAATGACCGGAAATCATCGCCCGAGTTGTGGATGTTCACCCAACCGTTGCGTGCACGAACCTCTTCCCATTCAGGGGTGTCGTACATCTTTGCAATCGCGGCTTGGTAAGCTGCAAGCTTGTCTTCAGGCAGACCTGGGGCCGCAAAGAAGCCACGCCAGTTCACAAAGGTGGTGTCGATGCCCTGTTCTTTCATGGTCATCGCGTCTGGAGCGGCGTCAACACGATCTGCCGATGTGACGCCAATGATCTTGACTTCACCTGCGTTGGCCAGATCGACGGCTTCCGAAAAACCAGTGGACAGCGCTGCGATCTCACCGGACAGAAGGGCAGCCATGGCTTTGCCACCCGCATCATACGGAATGTATTTCACGCCAAGCGCATCCTTCCCAGCCGCTTCCATCACCATGGCTGCAACCAGGTGGTCCATGCCACCGGGGACCGAGCCACCGCCGATGGCCGTGTTGCCCGGGTCGGCGTCGAAGGCAGCCAGCAGATCACTCATAGAGTTGATGGGGCTGTCTTTGCCGACAACAATGGCTGCGTAATCACCGATCGTACCCGACACCAGCGTCAGGTCGCGGAAGTTGTGAGGGAACACGCCAGTCAACGAACGGATCACGATTGGCGTGGAGTTTACCATCAATGTCCCGTGGTTGCTGTCGGCGTTTTCAATCAGATAGCCGATGGCTTTGCCGCCACCACCGCCTGACATGTTTTCATAAGACGCGGTGCCCACAAGACCGGCGTTCGTCAGCGCTTCGCCGGTGCCGCGGGCGGTACCGTCCCAACCACCACCGGCGCCGCCGGGGATCAGAAAGTGGATGCTGTCCACTACCTGGTCTTCAGCCAGAACAGGTCCTGCAAGACCTACTGCAGCTACAGCTGCGATAAGGGCGCGACGGCCCAGTGCGAATGTTGTCATGATGTCCTCCCATTTGACAACGGGCCGCATGGCGGCTCAGATTGGGAAGAACAAAAACACACCAACCTGACATCAACCTGTCACGCGCGAGAATAGTATAAAAGCCCGATGAAATTTCTGCTTGTCGAAGACAATCTAGACCTCGCAAACGCAATCAGTTCCCGCATGAGGTTAGACGGGCATGTGGTTGATAACGCGTCTACATTAGGTGATGCAACTGCCTTCGTTGAAACTCAGGAATACGATCTGATCCTGCTGGATATCATGCTGCCGGATGGGGACGGTCGCGATTTCCTCAAGCGGCATCGCGCGAGCCATTTGGACACGCCGGTGATCGTTTTGACGGCCCGCAGTCAGGTTTCGGATCGAATCGGCTCGCTTGATCTTGGTGCTGACGATTATGTCACCAAACCGTTTGATCATGCCGAGCTGGAAGCGCGCTGCCGCGCAGTTCTGCGTCGCAAATCCGGGAATACGAAGACAACGATAGAAGTCGGCGGCATCGTATTCGATCCCCTGGCTGGCCATCTGACCGTGGGTGACGAGACCGTGTCGCTGCGCAATCGTGAACTGCGCCTGTTGGAATTGTTCATCAGCGCACCTGGTCAGGTTTTTTCGAAGCAAAAACTAACGGACCGGCTGTTTTCTTATGATGATGATGTCTCTGATAACGCGATCGAAGTTTATGTGGGCCGTTTGCGCAAGCATCTGGAACCCTCGGACCTGAAGATCACCACGCTTCGTGGGTTGGGATACAGACTTGACCATGCCTCCTGATCCCAATGTGTCAGGATCGCTGCGGAACAGGCTGGTTCTGACACTGATCGGCGGCGCGGCCATACTTGCGTTCCTGCTGTTTGTCGCAGTCCGAAACTATGCTGCGCAGGTCGCGCAACAGGGGCAAGACAACATACTTGGTGCATCAGTGGCCTCAATCCTCGATGCGGCCGCTTTGCGGGAAGGGGAGCTGGAGGTCGATATCCCATATGCCGCCTTCGCGATGCTAAGCACCCCTGCGGACGACCGGATCTTCTATTCTATTTTTCAGGACGGCACGTTTCTTTCCGGATACGAGGATTTTCCACCGACCATTGGACCGCGTGACGGAAAGTCGCTTTTCAGTTCCAGTCAGATTCGCGGTGAAACCATTCGTCAGGTCAGCGCCAGCCGGACTTTGGTGGGATTGGATAAGCAAACCGAACTGGTGGTCGCGCTGGGGCAGACACAAGACGCGTTGGCCGAAACTCTGGACCAGATTTCGCGCAATGCAGCGATTCTGGGCGTAGGGTTCTTTGCCCTTGCTGCCGCTCTTTCCTTCTGGGCGACGTCCTCGACCATCGGGCAGTTGAATAGATTGACAACCTCTGTCACCCGCCGTGGGCCGCAGGATCTGAGCCCGTTCAAAAAGCCGGTACCCCGCGAAATGGCCCCCTTGGTTGCTTCGCTGAACTCATTGATGGGTCGGCTTGATCAGTCACTCAGCCAGTCAGAAGACTTTATTGCCGAGGCGGCCCACCGTGTTCGCACCCCTCTTGCTACGGTCAGGTCCTATGCTGACGCCACTTTACAAAGGGTTGAAAAAGAAGAAAACCGCGAGGCGCTGCGCTCGATGGTGCGTGCCATTGACGAAAGCTCTCGTGCAGCAGGACAGCTGTTGGATCATGCGATGATCACGTTCCGGGCTGACCATCTTGAGCGGGAAGACATTGACCTGAACGCTTTGGTCAGTGACCTTGTGCAACGCCTGACACCAATTGCCGAGATGAAGGACTTGTCGTTGTCGCTTTGTGGCGACCCACAGGTCATGTATTCAGGTGACCCCATCCTCATTCAAAACGCCGTGCGCAACATGATTGACAACGCACTTAAATATGCTCCGGCCGACAGTTCTGTTCGCATCGAAGTCACGTCGGAGCCACGGGCTCAAATCCGGGTAAAAGACCGTGGCCCGGGGTTTCCCTTAAACGAAATTGACACTCTCACGCGTCGGTTTGAACGGGGTAAGAACGCAAGTGGTACCATTGGGTCCGGTTTGGGCCTGACCATCGCGCAGGACGTTGCAACAGCGCATGGTGGAGCGCTTGACTTGTCCAACAGGCAGGGAGGTGGCGCATGCGTTACATTATCGCTTTAGTCATCCTTTGGATTCCTGCCGTCACACTGGCGCAAGTCTGGGAGGATCGGCAAGTATTCAACGCCGAAGCAGACGAGGCTCATATTCGGGTCATCTCAAGCACCGATACGTTTTTGTTTGAGCCTATGATTTCCAGCTTTATCAAGGAAAACCCTGACGTTTCTGTCGAGTATTTGGTGACGGGTACTGCCGACATCGATCGGATCGTGCGCACCGCACCGGAAGATTTCGATATTGTCATTTCCAGCGCCATGGACCTGCAACTGAAACTGGCCAATGACGGTTATGGACGCGTGATAGATGACATATCCCTGCCGTCCTGGGCGCAGTGGCATCGCAGTCTTTTCGCCTTCACGTTCGAGCCCGCGACCATCGTGATTAACCGTGCCGCCTTTTCCGATGCGCCTGTCCCAGAGACCCGACAGCAATTGATTGAAGCCCTTCGAATGCGACCGGACAGTTTTCGGGGCCGGGTGGGAACTTATGACATCCGTCAGTCCGGTCTAGGGTATCTGTTTGCGACGCAGGATGCCCGTGCGTCAGAAACGTTCTGGCGTCTGATGGAAGTCATGGGCGGGTTGGATGTGCGTCTGTACTGCTGTTCCGGCGACATGATTGATGATCTTGTCAAAGGTGAGATCGCCGTAGCCTATAATGTACTTGGCAGCTATGCGGATGCGCGCGCCGGGCACAAGGATACGCTTGAGGTTATCCTGCCGTCGGATTTTCAGACGACCATGATGCGCACGGTGATGGTTCTTGAAGGTACACCCGTACCCGAATTTGCCGCGTCTTTTGTTCGTCACCTTGTATCAAAGCAATCCACGCAGTCAGGTGGGGGCCACACCCTCCCGCCTTTGGCACCTTTTGACACGGACGAAGAACGTGAAACGATCGGGCTTGATCCAGCGCTGTTGACGTTTTTGGACAGATTAAAACGCCGCCGTTTTCTGGCCGAATGGGAAAGCGCAGTTATCCAGAGATAGCCCTGCCGTCATTCCCTAAATGCACGATTGAAGTAATCGGCCATCGGCTTGACCAGATAGGACAACGGGGTGCGTTCATCGGTTTTGATCAGTGTCTCAACAGGCATACCCGGCAAAAGCTCCTGACCGTTGAGACGGTCCAGCTCGCCATCATTCATAACCACTTCGGCGCGGTAGAATGTAAAGCCGGACTTTTCATCCGTGAATGTATCGGCTGACACGTTTTTGACCTGCCCGTCCAATTCAGGCGTTTCACGCTGATTGAAGGCCGGAAACCGCAGGGCGACAGGTTGACCTACATGCAGCTGATCCACATGGATCGCGTCAACGCGCGCGGCGACAAGCAATGGCGTATCCTGTGGAACAACATACATCATGGGTTCACCCGGCTGAACGACAGACTGAAGGGCAAAGACCTGACTTCCATATACTGTTCCGCTGACCGGTGCGCGGATGTCCAATCGTGTCAGCCGCTCGGACAGGGACAGTCGGCGTTCCGATAGTTCAGCAACTTGTGCCTGTACGTCCCGCAACGTGGTAATCGCCTCTTCGCGGCGGGTAGCAGTCAGTTCAACAATCTGGATCTCGGTTGAAGCGATCTGCCCTTTGAGGCGGGCGACTGCGGCTTCCAGTCGGCCTATTTCACCTGTCAGGCTGGCTTCTTCCCGTTGCAGGGCCAGTACACGACTGGTTTGCGTCAATCCTCGTTTCAACAGGCTTTGCTGGTCTTCCAGCTCATCCTCGATCAATTCAACCTGACGGCGCAGCGAAACGAGTTGGGCCTGCGTGCCTTCAATCTCGCTCTCGATCTGAACCAGCTGCTTGTTCAGCTGTTCTTGCTGTTTGGATAGGGTTTCCACCCGGGCGTCGAACAGGTTTTGCTGACCTTCGATCAGGTCCAGATCAATGCTGTATTCCGTCTGAATCTCGTGCAACCGCGCCGCCAACTCTTGCGACGAAAGCCCGTCGCGTTCGGCCTGAAGCCGGACACGCCGTGTCAGAAGCTCAAAAAGCTGCGCTTCCACAATCGTCTGTTCGGACGATAGGAAAGTATCATCCAGCCGCAACAGCATCTCGCCCGAGGCGACCACATCACCATCGCGTACAAATATCTCGCCAACAACGCCGCCATCAGGGTGTTCGACCACCTGACGGTTGCTTTGTACCTCGATCACTCCTGAGGATACGATCGCACCTGCGAGGCGCGTCTTCACTGCCCAAAGACCCAATCCGCCAACCAAAATGGCAAGTGCGGCGAATCCCACCAAGGCAGGAATTTTCATACTCCAGGCCTGCGCCTGCTTCTTGGTCGTCTTTTTTGCCATTATTCACCTACGGGGCTAAGCTTGCGCTTAATCGCGCCGGCATTCTGCACCATTGCGCTGAGAACCTCGTCACGGCTGCCGAACCTGACCACTTGTCCTTTTTCGACAACGGCCAGATCGTCACATTCCGAAATGGCCTGCGGGCGGTGTGTCATGATGATCGCGGCTTTGCCGGCCGCCTTGAGCCCCCTCACGGCTGCGTTCAAGGCTTCGGTGCCATCCGCGTCCAGTGCCGAGTTTGGTTCGTCGAGAATAAGCAGAACAGGGTCGCCATAGAGGGCGCGGGCCAGCGCGATGCGCTGTTTCTGCCCGCCTGACAACTGGCTGTCATTGCCTTCAAGGAAGGTACCATAACCCTTTTCCAAAGACAGGATCAGGTCGTGCGCATTGGCTTTCTTGGCTGCGGCCACCACTGCTTCGGAATCCGGGTTTTCTGACATCCGGGCGATGTTCTCGGCCACAGTCCCGTTAAACAGGGTAACCTGCTGCGGCAAATATCCGATATGGCTGCCCAGATCGTTGGAGTCATATTGATCCAGAGTGGCACCACCCAGCCGAATTTCACCGGCTGCCGGATTCCAAAGCCCCAGCAACGCCTTGGCCAGTGTCGTCTTTCCCGATCCGCTTTTGCCGATGACACCCAGCGCCTTGCCCGGTTGCAACTTCAGATTCACGTTCCGCAACGTTGGCGTTGTTGCCCCGGGGGGAATGACAGTCAGCGATTTGGCTTCCAACTGTGCCTTCGGGATGGGCAAGCGAATCCGCTGCTCTTCGGGCGGGGTCTGATCCAAAAACCGGCTTAGGGAAGTCCAGGCCGTTCGCGCACGTTCGATCATGCCCCATTGGCCGACCGCTTGTTCGACCGGGGCGAGGGCTCGACCCAAAAGGATTGAACCCGCGATCATCGCGCCCGGTGTCATTTCGTTTTGCAAAACCAGCCACGCGCCCAAGGCAAGCATTGCAGATTGAAGAAACAGTCGTAACGACTTGGTCAAAGACGTAAAACTGCCTGTCCAGTCGCTGGCCGAAATGGTTTGGCGCAAGGCATTCGAACGCTGGTCCAACCACCGCTTTGTCACGTCCGCCTGCATACCCTGTGAGCGCACAACCTCTGCCGCTTGTCTCGCATGTTCCGCAAAGGCGTTTGCCCGCGCTGCTGCAGTTTGTGCTTCAGCGACTTTTCTGCTGGTCAGAGCCTGATTGAGCAGTGCAATCACGACAAGCAGAACACCGCTTGCCACGGCCAGCCAGCCCAGCAAGGGATGAAACAGGAAAATCGCACCCAGAAAAACAGGCGTCCATGGAATATCCATCACCGCCAGCAGAACGGGGGATGAGCACAGGTTTCGAATGGATTCCAAATCACGCAAGGCCGTTGCCGGGGCAGATCGTATTTGCGGCAAAAGTGAACGCCGCAGCGTTGCTTCGAAGACGCGCTCATCCAACTGTGACTGGAACCGTGCGCCGAACCGGGCCACGATGCGTCCGCGGGCAAAATCCAGCATCGCCATCAGCGCATAAAGCAACGCCACCAACAAAAACAGCGCTGTCAGTGTTTCCACTGCACGCGAGCCCAATACCCGGTCATACACCTGCAACATGAACAATGGGCCAGTCAGCATAAGCAGGTTCACAAAAATGCTGAACAAGAACGCCAAAGCAAGGAACGCGATCCCCTGATTGCGCACATTGCGCAGTTCATGCCGGGGGGCCGCAGATACGCGGTGTTCAGGTTTCAATGTTTTAAATCCATATTATCCGGAGATGCGCCCCCGCATTTAAAAAGTTAGATCAGCCTTGCCAAGTTTGCACATCTTTTTTTGGGCAAGAAACCGCGGGTCCCTAGCGTAAAGAAGCACTATTCAGCCGTAGCTGACAAAAATCTAACGGCAATTACAGGCGCCGCTGGGCGGGCGTTTCAGGATTACGGCAAATCGGGCGGAATACAGCAAATAGACGGACGCGCGAAGACCGCAGCCCGCCAACAAGCCGCAGGCGATTATGGTTGCATTGATCCCGCCGCGAAATGACCGAGACCGGATTTTTCGACTTCAACTGTAAGGATGACAAGCGTTTTTTAATGTCGGACATTATTGTTTATTTTGTCCTACATTAAATGTAAAAGTGAATGAAATACGAATCGGAGAAGCCGCGCGTGGTCAAAAGAACGCCCCCAAAAGAAAAAGCTGAGAGTGTCGGCAACACCTTGAAGGTGCTACCGGCTGGCAGCAGCGGCCGGGACGTTCTGGAGGCTCTCTCTGGAATGATCGAACTGGAAGGATTGAAGGTAGGCGATCGCCTGCCGCCAGAGATCGAAATTGCAAATCAGCTTGGGATCGGAAGGGCGAAGGTTCGGGAGGCTCTGACAAGCTGGCAGAACATGGGCATCGTTGTGCGGAACAAGAAAGCCGGGACGCGATTGGCGGCCGAGGTATCTGCCAACACGATCCACCTTCCATTCACGCTGAAGCTCGAAGCCGAAAGCCTTTTGCGGACGCACGCCGTGCGTCGGCCACTGGAAATTGAGGCAGCAAGGTTGGCAGCACTGAATTGCTCAGACGCGCAGCGGCTTTTGATTTCGGCCCGCGTTGCAGAACTCATAGCTGTTCATTCTGCCGGTGAGGACTGGCGTCAGGCAGACTACCGGTTTCACGCTTCACTGCACGAAGCGTGCGGAAACCCATTGTTCGGGCAGCTAATCCGGCAGATTCAAGAAGCCTTTAACGAAGTATACGAAGCACCATTCGGCCAACCGCACTTGGGTCAGGCCACAATTCCAATGCACACGCAACTTGCCGAAGCAGTCGTCGCTGGCAGAGCAGAAGAAGCCGCAAGGATTGTCGGCGAGATCATGGACATGGTCGAAGCAGAAGTCCTAGAAATCATGGAAAGCCAGAATGTCTGACTACGAAGACCTTTCGACGCGTCTTGCAGCAACCTTCCCGGACGCGGCAGGTTCGGTCACGCCACCTATTGTTCAAACCTCACTATTCACTTTCGACAATTATCAGAGTTTTGAAGACCGGATGGCGGGAAAATCAGAAACAGCCATCTACACGCGCGTGGAAAACCCGACCGTCGCCGCGTTTGAAACGCTCATGGCTGAAGCCGAACAAGGTCAGACAGCCGTTGCATTTGCATCCGGGATGGCCGCAATTTCTTCGACGCTGCTGGCATTTGTCAAACCCGGTGACCGGATTGCCTGCGTCAAACATGTCTATCCGGACACATTCCGGTTTATGGAGCGCATCCTGCGCCCGTTCGGGGTGCATATCGACTATCACGCGCCGGAGCGTTTCGAAAACGACCCCGAACTGCTTGCCGATGTAACGCTGGCCTATCTGGAGAGTCCCGGTTCCGTCGTTTTTGAGGCGATGGATCTGCGCCGCGTCGCAGAGCATGCCAGACGCCACAATGTGCTGACGATGATCGATAATTCATGGGCAAGCCCGGTGTTCCAACGCCCCCTCACACTGGGCATCGATATCATCATCCACTCAGCCTCGAAATACATCTCGGGGCACTCGGACACGGTTGCGGGCGTGGTGGTTGCCTCCCGAAACCATATCGCCCGCATCCGTGATCTGACACTTCCTTTGCTTGGTGCTAAACTGGCACCTTTTGAAGCGTTCCTGTTGACGCGCGGCCTGCGTACTTTGCATGCGCGCATGATGCAGCATCAGGCGACTGCCAACATCTTCGTCGATCGCCTGGCCACTGTTCCGCAGGTGAGGCGAGTCAACTCACCCGGGGCCAACGACGTTCCCGGGTTGACGGGGCGGTCCGGACTTATGTCGGTTGAGTTTGATGACAGTGTCGACATCGCAAAACTTTCTGATGCTTTGAACCTATTCCGCCTCGGCGTGAGCTGGGGCGGCTTCGAAAGTCTGATCCTGCCTGCACGCGTTGGGCTTGCTCAGGCTGGCGAACAGAACTCAATGCAGAAATTTGGGGTCTCACCCAATCTGGTGCGCCTGAGTTTGGGGCTCGAGTCGGCAGAAGACTTGTGGGCCGATTTTGCTTCGGCTCTCGCCGAAAGCACGGCTTAGAACTGTTCGCTCAATAAAATCAACAGGAGGAAAACATGAAAAAACTACTATCAGGAATGACGGCTGCGGCCGTGTTCATGGGTTCGGCATCTTATGCCGAGACCACACTGAAACTGGTCGAGGTTATTACGAGCCCCGAGCGTACAGAGGTGCTTCAGGGGCTGGTTGATGAATTTGAAGCCAATAATCCCGACGTCACTGTCGAGATTGTATCGCTGCCGTGGGGCAACGCGTTCGAAAAGCTGGCGACAATGGTGGCAGGTGGCGACATCCCGGATGTGGTTGAAATGCCTGATACCTGGCAGGCTCTTTATGCCGGGTCCGATCAGCTGGTCAGTCTCAAGGACCATGTCGCTGGATGGGAACACGGGGCAACGCTGACAGACAAGACCGTTGCCATGGGCAGCCAGGCGGGTGATCTCTATATGATCCCGTACGGCTTCTACCTGCGGGCGATGTTCTACAACAAAAAACTGCTGGCCGAAGCCGGTATCGACACCCCTCCGACTACGATGGAAGAGTTCAAGGCTGCCTCTGCCGCGGTGTCCGAGCTTGACGGCAAGTACGGATACTGTCTGCGCGGTGGTCCCGGTGGAACAAATGGCTGGATCATGTTCGCCGCAGCCATGAACGGCACCAACGAGTTTTTCACAAAAGACGGTGTCAGCCGCATCAACGAGCCCGGCTCGGTCGAAGGCATCCAGTTCATGATCGACATGTATCAGAACGGATATGCGCCCAAGGACGCCGTCAGTTGGGGCTTTAACGAGATTGTGGCTGGTTTTTATTCCGGCACCTGTGCGTTCCTCGATCAGGACCCGGATGCACTGATCGCTATTGCCGAGCGGATGCCTGCCGAAGATTTCGCGGTCATTCCGATGCCTGTTGGACCTTCGGGCAAAGCTTTCCCGACCATTGGGTTCGCAGGCTGGTCGATCTTCAATGCAACTGAACATGAAGACGAAGCCTTTGATCTGGTTGCGGCCCTGTCGACGCCCAAAGCCAACGCCACGTGGGCAAAGCGTGTTGGCGTCATTCCGATCCACAAAGGCGCCGATCAGGATCCTCATTTCCAGACCGAGCAATTCAAAGGCTGGTTCGAAGAACTGAACGGTGAGCAATATGTGCCGACAACAATGCCAACCAACCTGGAGCAGTGGGGCTATTTTGGCAGCACACTTCTGCTGGAAACCAGTCAGGAAGCCCTGTTGGGACAGCGCAGTGCGCAGGACGTCGCGGATGAGTGGGCAGAGTTCCTCACCGACGAGCATGCCAAGTGGAAGGCAAAACAGTGATTTCGCGCATTCAGAAAACTGTCAGGCCCGGGGAAACCCGGGCACGACGCTCGCTCTACCTGCAATACATGGTCGAGCCTTTTTTCTATTTGTCGCCCGCAATTCTTTTGATCGGTGCGGTGATCATGGTTCCGCTAATCATCGGAATCTCATATTCGTTCCAATCCATTGAGCTGTTAAAGCCTTTTGCGTCTGGTTGGATCGGGTTTGAAAACTACGTTGACCTGTGGCGAGACCGCAAGTTCTGGATCGCGATGGAGAACACGCTGTTCTGGACCTTTTGGTCGATAACGTTCCAGTTTCTGCTTGGCCTTGGCCTTGCCATGCTTTTGAACACGCAGTTCTTTGGAAAGAAACTTTTTCAGGCGCTTGTTTTCCTACCCTGGGCTGTCCCGACCTTCCTTTCCGCGCTGACTTGGGCGTGGCTTTTCAACCCTGTCATCGGCCCGCTGCCGCATTGGCTGGCCGCGCTTGGCATTCTGTCAGAGCCCTACAATATCCTTGGCGACCCCAAGCTTGCCATTTGGGGTCCGATCACAGCAAATATCTGGTTTGGCGTGCCGTTCTTTGCGATCACGCTGCTGGCGGCTTTGCAATCAATACCCGATGAGCTTTATGAGGCCGCAGAAGTCGATGGCGCGACCCCCTGGCAGACCTTCACCAAGATCACGTTGCCGTTTCTTGCTCCGATGATCGCGATCACCGTGATGCTGAGGACGATCTGGATCGCCAATTTCGCCGACCTGATCTATGTGATGACCGGCGGCGGGCCTGCCAATTCGACGCAAATCCTGTCGACCTACATATTCACCACCGCTTTTCGCAAATTGGACTTCGGCTACGCGTCAACCATTGCTGTGGCGCTGTTGCTGATCCTTCTGATTTACGCCGTTATCCTGCTCTGGCTTCGCAAGAAGCTGGTCAAGATTTGAGGAGTTGACCATGTCAGCTGTCAGGAAACCCAACCCCCTGCTGGTTGTGGGTAAATACGCGGCACTTGCGTTCTATCTGATCTTTGCGTTGTTCCCGCTTTATTGGTTGCTCAAGATCGGGTTGACGCCGGACGCACTGATCTTTTCAGAGGGCACCCGCCTGTTTCCAAGCGAGGTGACCTTTTCAAACTTCAAAACGGTTATCTTTCAGACCGATTTTGTGGCCTATTTCCGGAACTCTCTTGTGGTGTCGCTGGGGGCTGCGTTCTTTACTACTCTGTTTGCGGCTGGGGCGGGCTATGCCTTTTCGCGCTTCGTTTTCGCGGGCAAACGCATCATCATTGCCTTGATGCTTATCACCCAGATGTTCCCGCTTCTGATGATCATTGCACCGATCTATAAGATTGTTGCCGACCTCGGACTGCTGAATTCGCTGACAAGTCTGATCGTTGTCTACACTGCGTTCAACATCCCCTTTGCTACTTTCCTGATGCAGTCTTTCTTTGATGGCATTCCCAAAGATCTGGAAGACGCTGCGATGATGGATGGCTGTACGCGGTTTCAGGCGCTGCGCAAAGTGGTGTTCCCACTGACATTGCCCGGTCTCGGGGCGACGCTTGGATTTGTCTTTACTGCCGCATGGTCCGAGCTGTTGTTTGCGTTGATGCTGATTTCAAAGAACGACGCGATGACATTCCCGGTTGGCTTGTTGACATTTGTTTCCAAATTCTCGGTCGATTGGGGACAAATGATGGCGGCCGGCGTGCTGGCGCTGATCCCAAGTTGCCTCTTCTTCATCTTCATTCAACGCTATCTCGTGCAGGGCCTCACGTCCGGCGCGGTCAAAGGATAGGAGGCCAGATCATGGCACGTATCGAACTTCGTGACGTTGCAAAACGCTATGGATCCGTTGAGGTCCTGCGCAACATCAACCTTGAAATTCAGGATGGTGAGTTCATCGTTCTGGTCGGCCCGTCAGGCTGCGGCAAGTCCACTTTGCTGCGCATGGTTGCTGGTCTTGAACCGATATCAAGCGGCGACTTTCTGATCGATGGCGAGCGTATGAACGATGTGAGGCCAAGGGACCGGGACATCGCGATGGTGTTCCAATCCTACGCTCTCTATCCGCATATGGATGTCGCTCGGAACATGGGTTTCTCGATGGAAATCCGCAAAGCTCCGGTGGCTGAACGCATATCAAAGGTCGCCCAGGCGGCAGAGACGCTGGGATTGACCAAATTGACGGATCGCTTGCCCAAGGCCCTTTCAGGTGGTCAACGTCAGCGGGTTGCTATGGGGCGGGCCATCATCCGAGACCCGCGCGCATTTCTGTTTGACGAGCCATTGTCAAACCTTGACGCCGCTTTGCGTGTCGAGATGCGGCTGGAGATTGCGCGGCTGCATCAAAAGCTCAGCGCGACCATGATCTACGTGACCCATGATCAGGTCGAAGCGTTGACGCTGGCAGATCGGATCGTTGTTCTGAACGCAGGCGACATCCAGCAAGTCGGCAGCCCGCTTGAGCTTTATGAAAGACCGGCCAACAAGTTTGTTGCGCAGTTTATCGGCTCACCCACCATGAATGTTGTGCCTGTATTGGGAACTGAAACTGGTGTGAATGTCGGGAATGGAGTTGAAATTAAAATTCTCGATCAACCCCTTGCCGCTGAGGCCAAAGAACTGGGTGTAAGGCCGGAACACATCGATGTTGTGGAAAACGGTGCCGGTGATCTGTCCGCCGTTGCGGATGTTGTTGAACATCTGGGGTCGGACACGAACATCTACGTCAATGCTGAGGGGATCGGCCCCATGATGGTGCGCAAGCATGGCAATATCCCCGTGAAATCCGGGGATCGCCTCGGTTTGCGCATTCAAGCACAGAATGCACATCTGTTTGCCTCGGATGGTACAGCGTTGCTACGTGCTTGCTGAGATGATGGGCAATTTGGAAGATCGGGCCAAGTCGCGCACGACAGGACTCCATCCGCGGGATATTTAGATGAACGACAATCAGTTATTGCTTCCGGGGTCACAGTCCGAGACCGGGTTTTGGATTGAAACGCCAAGACACCGCGATTGGTTGATGAACCAGGCCAAGCGGCAACTTACGTTCTTCAGCGCGAGTTGCCGGGATGAGCCCGGGTTCTATACACTTGGTCACGATGGTCGCCCGCTGCCCGGCAAGCTGCAGGAGCTGCACACGACAACCCGGTTGATTCATTCTTATGCATTAGGACATCTGTCTGGTTTTCAAGGTGCTGAACGGATCATTGATCACGGTATGGCATTTCTTGAAAGCCATCACCGAGATCGCGACCACGGCGGATATCTTTGGGCGCTGGAAGGGGATCAGATCAAGGATGACCGCAAGCTTGCTTATGGGCACGTCTTTGTCCTTCTTGCCTCGGCAAGTGCGAAAATGGCGGGTCACCCGGATGCAGACAAACTAATGACAGATGTCCGAAATGTTCTGGAAAAACACTTCTGGGACGAAGAAGCGGGCCTGTTTCGCGATGAATGGAACAGGGATTGGACGCCGTTTTCCGCATATCGTGGAATGAATGCCAATATGCACGGCGTTGAGGCGATGCTGGCTGCCTTTGAGGCAACAGGGGACGAAACCTACCTGTCCCGCGCCGGTCGCATTCTGGACTTTTTCATTGGCAAAATTGCACCCGGTGAAAACTGGCGGCTTCCCGAACACTATTCGTCTGATTGGCAAATTAACCGAGATTATGCGGGCGATCCGATGTTCAGGCCTTCCGGAACAACGCCGGGGCATTCGTTCGAATTGGGTCGGCTTCAGCTTCAGCATTGGGATTTGTCAGGCCGAACGAGCCCTAATACTCCGAACACGGCGCGCCACCTGATTGCGCAGGCTTTGAAAGATGCGTGGCTGCCTGATGGCGGGTTGGCCTACACACTTGATTTTGATGGCCGCGTTGCCAACGCTTCGCGGTTCTGGTGGCCCATCACCGAAGCCATCGGGGCGGTTGCCGCTCTGATCGTGCTTGACAGAAGGCCAGAAGACGAGGAGTGGTACAGAAAGCTCTGGACCTATGCGAATGAAACATTTGTCGATCATCAGCATGGCGGCTGGTATCCAGCAGTAGATGGGGCAGGGGCTGTTGTGACATCCATCTTTGACGGCAAGCCGGACATCTATCACTCGTTGCAAGCCTGTCTGTTTCCACTGTCACAACGTCTATCGAGGTTGATGCCGCTTTAGGTTTGGAAAATCCGCAGTTGCGGCTTGTTTTACCCGAGTCAGAATCCGGTGCAGGATCTTGTCGAATACCCGCAGACTACAAATCGTAGCCTGCGGCGGTGTCCGAAAGTCCCGGGCGCGCTCGGTTGCCCTTGCATTCCAGCGCTATGCATTCCAAACAACCTCGAACTCCTCGCGAAACGCAAAGCGTTTCAGGTGGTCCTCTATAACACCCATCCAAAAGTTCAAATCCTCACGTGGGCCGACTGAAGCAACTATTTCCAGCCCTTCGTCCGTCGCTTTCATCGCAACCGCGCGCCGGTTTTCAAACGAAACGTTTCCTTCAGTTGCGCCAAATTCGACTTGCCCTTTGTGGGACCAGTGCTTGCATAACTGCTGAAGATACTTGCTGGCCATTTCTGTTCGCGCATTTCCAGACGCGCACTGGTCTGGCAACATTTCCAACGCAGTTTCGGCCGCCCCGCGCATAGACTTGGCAAAAAGTGTTACGTCGATATTCGTGGCCAGGAACGTAAC
This sequence comes from Ruegeria sp. AE4, assembly GCF_056542185.1. Lineage (NCBI taxonomy): Bacteria > Pseudomonadati > Pseudomonadota > Alphaproteobacteria > Rhodobacterales > Roseobacteraceae > Ruegeria > Ruegeria sp. AE4. Next base: position 107,723 of record NZ_JBQFZK010000013.1, read on the forward strand.
CCCAAGATCCAGACACTTGCGCTGCATCACGGGGTCCAACGTTAGGATGCCCGCTGCCTTGCCCGCTGCCACGATCCTTGACAACGCGTCCAAAACCGCTTCGACCACGTCGGGGTGGCCAGCATTGCCGATGTGCCCCATATCCGCGGCCAAATCTGACGGACCGATAAATACGCCGTCGACATCTGTCGTCAGAATGTCATCCAGTGCATCCAGGCCAAGGCGGTTTTCCACCTGAACCAACAGGCAAATCTGGTCGCCTGCCGTTGTCAGGTAATCCGGGATCGCCGCGAAACGCGAAGCACGCGCCAGAGCAGACCCAACGCCTCGAACTCCATGTGGTGGATATTGCACCGCGCGCACCAATTCCCGCGCTTGATCGCCGCTTTCAACCATTGGCACCAATATGCTTTGGACGCCAGCATCGAGATATTGCTTGATCATCCAGGTCTCGCCAATTGGCAGGCGCGCTACCGGCTGGCTACCTGTGCCTTCGATGACCCTCACTTGCTCAAGGATAGACCGCAGATCGTTCGGGGCATGTTCCCCGTCAACAAGCAGCCAGTCAAATCTGGATGTGGCGGCGATTTCGGCGGCATATGCATTGGCCATCCCAATCCAACATCCGATCTGGGGTTTTCCGGCTTTCAGTGCGGCCTTGAAGGGGTTTGTTGGCGCGGGCATTAAGGTGCTCCTTCAATCAAATTTGATATCGACCGAGCCGAAGGGTCCGAAATCGGCGTGAATTTCTGTGCTTGGCGGGCATTCGACGGGGCGAATGAAGCTGCCCGACAGGATCACTTGTCCGGGTTCAATACTTTGTCCGTATTGCGCCATGCGCCGGGCCAGCCAGACAACACTTTCAACAGGATCATTCAATACGCCGGCCCCAAGGCCGGTTTCCTCAATCTCACCGTTGCGGAAGGTCAAGGCACCAACCCAGCGCAGGTCGAATTCGTCAATCGCGTGGCGCTCTGTACCCAGCACAATCCCTGCATTGGCGGCATTGTCGCTGATCGTATCAAAGACGGTTCTGGCCTTGCCGGTCTCGGGGTCCCGACGCTGAATACGTGTGTCCAGAATTTCAATCGCCGGTGAGACGTAGTCCGTGGCGGATACGATATCGTCGCGGCCGACATTCTCGCCACCGACGGCGGATTTCATGACAAAGGCGATTTCAGCTTCGATCCGGGGCTGAATGAAACGGCCCGCAGGGACCGTACCACCGTTTTCAAACGCCATATCATCAAACAGGATGCCGCTGTCGGGAATATTGATGTTCAGCGCATATTGCATCGCTTTCGATGTCAGACCGATTTTCCACCCGATGACCTTGCGACCCTCAGCCAGCTTCTGGCGATAGATGGCGTTCTGCACCTCATAAGCGTCGTCCATACCCATCTGGGGGTGGCGCAGGCTCAGCAGACCGATCTGGTCGCCGGTGCGTTCGGCCTGAAGCAGGTCGGCTGCTGCGCGGGCATGCTCTTCGGGTGTCATGCCTTCTCATCCTCGACTGTGTTGCGCAGGGTGCCGATACCTTCGACAGAAACCTCGACCACGTCACCCGGTGCAAGATATTTTGGCGGGTCAAAGCGCGCGCCCGCACCGGTGGGGGTGCCGGTTACGATAATGTCACCCGGTTTCAGGGTCATGAAGGTCGAGATATACTCGATCTCGCGCCGGATCGGGAACATCATGCGGTCGAGGGTGTCGTCCTGACGCAACTCACCATTGACGCGGGTTTGAATGCGGGCGTCATCCAATTGCGCCGGGTCGGTGAAGGGCACCAGCCAAGGGCCGATCGACCCTGAATTATCCCAGTTCTTGCCCTGAGTTACGTTGAACTTGGCATGGCGCACCCAATCGCGGATCGTGCCTTCGTTGCACAGCGTCAACGCGGCGATGTGCTCATAGGCTTCGTCCTGCGATATCCGGCGACCCGCCTTGCCGATTACAATGGCCACTTCGCCCTCGTAGTCCAGCGTGTGGTTTTCCGGCGGACGGATCAGCGGGCGGTTGTGGCCGGTAAAACCGCTGGCAAAGCGGGGGAACAGCGACATATATTCCGGTTGCGCGCTGCCATCCTTGTATTCCGCATTTCTGTCCGGAAAGTTCACGCCGACGCACAGAATGCGACGTGCATCCGGCATCACCATTTCATAGGTGAAATCGGAATGGGTCACAGGCTTACCCTCGGCCGCCGCAGCCAACCGGCTAAACTCACCCGCAGCGATGACCTCATACAGGCTGGAAAACTCGGGGAAATCACCGTTCAGGGCAATCGCACCATCATCGGTAATCGCGCCAAAAAAGGTATCCCCTTCGGTGGTAAAAGTAGCAAAGCGCATTAAGCCTCCTCGGCGGTGTCGATGCCGCCCATGCACAGGTATTTGAGTTCCATGAAGTCATCCAGCCCATGGCGCGAGCCTTCACGGCCCAGACCAGACATCTTAACCCCGCCAAACGGAGCTTCCGCAGTCGAGATCAGGCCGGTGTTGATTCCGACCATGCCATATTCCAGCTTCTCGGAAACTCGCCAAACGCGAGCCAGGTCGCGGGAATAGAAATATGAGGCAAGGCCGAACTCGGTGTTATTTGCCGCAGCGACGACTTCGCTTTCGGTGTTGAACTTAAAAAGGGGTGCGACCGGGCCAAACGTCTCTTCGGTCGCGACCGCCATCTCCGAAGTAACACCGGTCAAAATGGTTGGCTCAAAGAATGTGCCACCCAGATCGTGCGACTTGCCGCCCAGAGTGACTTCGGCACCTTTCGAGGTCGCATCAGCGATGTGCTCAGCAACCTTGTCGACTGCCGCCTGATCGATCAGCGGACCAAATATGATACCTTCGTCAAAGCCATTACCAGTGGGCAAAGTCGCTACTTTGTCGCGCAGCTTGGCGGCAAAGGAATCGTAGACACCGGCCTGCACGTAAATGCGGTTGGCACAAACGCAGGTCTGACCATTATTTCGAAACTTGGCGATCACCGCTCCTTCCACAGCAGCGTCCAGATCAGCATCATCGAAAACAATGAAGGGCGCATTGCCACCCAGCTCCAACCCCAGTTTTTTGATCGTTGGTGCGCATTGCGCATATAGAAGCGTTCCGATCTCGGTCGAACCGGTAAAGGTCAGTTTCTGTACTGTCGGGTTCCCGGTCATCTCGCCGCCAATGCCACGGGCTGAGCCGGTGACGACCGAGAACAGCCCCGCAGGCAGGCCCGCTCTTTCGGCCAGAACCGCCAACGCGATAGCTGAGAATGGAGTCTGGCTGGCCGGTTTCAGAACCATGGAGCAGCCCGCCGCCAGAGCAGGGCCAGCCTTGCGCGTGATCATAGCGTTTGGGAAATTCCACGGCGTAATCGCGGCTACAACCCCGATGGGTTGTTTGATCGTCAGGATGCGTTTGTCTGGCGCGTGGCCTGGGGTGACATCACCATAGGCGCGGCGGGCCTCTTCTGCGAACCACTCAATGAAGCTGGCACCATAGGCGATCTCACCTTTGGCTTCGGCCAGTGGCTTGCCCTGCTCAGCTGTCAGGATGGCACCCAGATCGTCCTGGTTCTCCATCATCAGTTCGTACCAGCGACGCAGAATTTGACTACGCGTTTTGGCGGTGCGTTTAGCCCACCCGTGGCGCGCGGTCTCGGCGGCAGCAATAGCTTCGGCGGTTTCGGCGGCGCCCAGATTGGGAACATGACCAATAACTTCACCGGTGGCAGGGTTGGTGACGGCAAGGCCGTTGGCCGGGTCAGCTTCAATCCAGCGTGTACCTACAAGGGCAGCCTCTCGCAGCAAACCGGGGTCTTTCAAAGGAAACATTTGGGGACCTGCATCAGTTCGAATTAGATAGATCAACGGCTTGCCCCGCCAAAAGGCACCAGGGGCAAGCAATCGGTATGGGAACCGCGACCCTCAGACCGGGAATATGACGTTAGTCTGACCGGTGCCCGAGGACGGGAAATACTCGGTCACAACCTCGCATTTCTTGTCGTAAGCGTCCCAGCCGAGTGCGCCGTATAGCATCGCGGTATCATGCATCGAACCTTCACCGCAGCAGAAGTTGGCATAGTCACCCAGCATCTTGAGGAACGTAGCGTGATCGCCGTTTTTCCACATTTCCAGCACGTGCAGATCCATCTGGCGATTGAATTCTGAGCTGATTGTGAAAGTGCCGTTATTGGCGGCATAGTCCTTGTTGGCCCAGATCTTGTGCGACAGCGAACCCGACGCAACCAGCAGCACCTTTTCGTCGCTGGCCTCGACTGCTTCGCGGATTGCCTCGCCGACGATACGGCTTTCGTCATGAGCGTGCACAGTGCACCACGCACCGATCGACACCACTTTCATTTCGTGTTCACGGCTCATGAACCGCATCGGCACCAGCGTGCCGTATTCCACCTCAAGGCTGTCCAGGTGATGGGCCAACGTATAAGCACCCTTTTCGGTCGCAATCCGCGCAATCGCATCACCCAATTCGGGATTGCCCTCATATTTATAGGGCAGGTCCTGAATGAACTGGGGGAATTCATTCGATGTAAATAGACCCTCAAAATGGTCGTTGGCGTTTATGTGAAAGGCCGCGTTCAACACCCAATGCGTATCACAGATGACAACAGTTGTTGCGCCCAGTTCCTTGGCGCTACGAGCAATCTCCCGGTGGCCATCAATAGCCGGTTGACGCTTGCCTTTGATCGGTCCTTCCTGCTCGGACATGAGCAGGGTAGGCACGTGAGTCATTTTGGCGGCAAGTACGATTTCTCCCATGGTCTCCTCCTGGAGTTAGAGTTTCTTAGCGCGTATTTCGAGTGCAGTCGTTTTCACTTCCCCAGCTGCATGATGTTGTGATTTCCGGTTGCGAAGCCGACGTGTTTTTGTTCCATGTAGAACTCGAAGCTCCAGTTGCCGCC
>NZ_JBQFZK010000014.1:0-112061 GCF_056542185.1 Ruegeria sp. AE4
CGAAGCCGAAGCCGAAGCCGAAGCCGAAGCCGAAGCCGAAGCCGAAGCCGAAGCCGAAGCCGAAGCCGAAGCCGAAGCCGAAGCCGAAGCCCCGGTCACTGAAAAGACCGTCGAACGCGTAGTTGAAAAACGTGGCGGTTTCGTTCCGGCCCTGTTGGGGGGCGCGCTGGCTGCCGTTGCAGGTTTCGCGCTGGGCAACGGAGGGCTGTTGCCAACCAGCCCGGACAACTCGGGAGCGCTGGCAGAGCTGGAAGCAAAGCTGACAGAGCAGTCGGACCAGATCGCCAAACTGTCACAGGCGCTTGCAAACAGCCCTGATGTGTCTGGACTGGCAGATCAGGTCAAAACGTTGTCGGACAAGCTGACACCGGTTGAAGGCGACCTGAGCACGGTAAAATCCTCGGTCGATGCGCTGTCCGGTCAGGTCGCGCCATTGACGGACCGGATCGCTGCGCTGGAAAAAGCCCCGATTGCCTCCACTGCCTCGCCCGAGGCAACCGCCGCGTTTGAGGCGGAACTGAAGAAACTTCAGGATTCGCTGGCAGCGCAACGGGCTGAAGTCGAAAAAATGGTTTCGGACGCTCAGGCCCTTGAAGCGAAAGCCTCGGCAGAAGCACAAGCCGCAACGAATGCTGCCACTCTGGCGCGCCTGCGTGGGCAGCTGGATACCGGCCAGCCTTTTTCGGAACTGGTTGCTGAATTGAAGGCAGGCGGCGTGAATGTGCCGGACGCCCTGTCCGGCCCGTCGGAAAAAGGCGTGGAAACACTGACCGCGCTTCGGGCGTCGTTCGAGCCTGCGGCGCGAGATGCATTGGCCGAGGCGCGCGAGGCTGAAAAAGGAACGGGTTTGGTCGCCTTCCTGCAACGCCAAACGGGCGCCCGTTCCGTCACGCCTCAGGAAGGTGATGGTCCAGACGCTGTTCTGTCGCGCGCGCAGGCTGCGCTGGCAGATGGCGACCTGACCAAAGCGTTGAATGAACTGAAATCACTTCCCGAAGTGGCGCGGGCTGCGATGGCCGATTGGGAGCAGGCGGCCGGGATACGAGCCGCCGCCGTTGACGCCGTGAATACGCTGGCTTCCAGCCTGAACTCGAACTGAAGGACCTGCCATGCTGTGGTCATTGTTTAAGATCCTCGTTTTTGTTGCGATTATCGGCCTGCTGGCGCTGGGCGGTCACTTCCTGATGCAAACCAGTGGTGGGGTGCAGATCACGGTCGCGGGCACGGAATTCACCCTTGGGCCGCTTCAGTCGGTGATTGCGCTGGGTGTTCTGGTATTTGCGGTCTGGCTGTTCTTCAAACTGCTCAGCCTTTTGGTTGCGACGCTCAAATTCCTCAACGGCGACGAAACCGCCCTGTCGCGTTATTTCGACCGCAGCCGGGAACAGCGCGGCTATCAGGCGCTGGCCGATGGGTTGATGGCGTTGGCCTCGGGCGAGGGGCGCATTGCCATGACCAAGGCCAGTAAAGCCGAAAAGCTGTTGAACAAGCCGGAACTGACGGATCTACTGGTGGCGCAGGCTGCCGAGATGACGGGTGACACCAAGAAAGCTTCGGACACCTACAAGAAACTGGTGACAAACAGTGCGACCCGGTTTGTCGGGGTGCGTGGTATCATGAAACAGAAGCTTGCCGAAGGAGATGATGAAACCGCCCGCAAGCTGGCCGAAAAGGCACTGGCCATCAAACCGCGCCACGAAGAAACACAGGATGTTCTGCTGAATTTGCAGACCAAGGCGCAGGATTGGGCCGGTGCCCGGTCGACGCTGACGTCCAAATTGAAAGCAGGGTATCTGCCGCGCGACGTATTCAAACGCCGCGATGCGGTTCTGGCACTGTCCGAAGCCAAAGGAATCCTGGATGAGGGCGCAACTGTCGAGCAACAGGAGCGCGCGATCGAAGCCAATCGCCTGTCGCCCGATCTGGTGCCTGCCGCCGCAATGGCGGCCCGCGCGTATATCGCCAAGGGGAAGTCCCGGGCAGCGACCAAGATCCTGAAAAAAGCGTGGGAGGTTCGTCCGCATCCGGATCTGGCCCATGCCTTTGCCGAGATCGAGCCGGATGAAACCCCGGAACAAAGGGTCAGGCGTTTCACGGCACTGACCCGCGTTCATCCTGAAAACATGGAAACTCGTTTGATCCTGGCCGAGCTGAACATTGTGGCCGAAGACTTTCCCGAAGCCCGCCGTGCCTTGGGTGATGTTGTCGAAATACGAGGTGATGCGCGGGCCTATACATTGATGGCTGCCGTTGAGCGCGGCGAGGGTGCCACGGACGCTGTTGTCCAAGGTTGGCTTGCCAAGGCACTGAACGCGCCGCGCGGCCCGCAATGGGTGTGCGACAACTGTCATGACATTCAACCCGAATGGGGACCTGTCTGTCAGAACTGCCACAGCTTCGATACGCTCAGCTGGCAGACGCCACAGACACCCGAGATTTCAACAGCAACTGGGGTTCACATGTTGCCCCTGATCGTCGGTGCACTTGAAAACCAGACTGAAGAACCCGAAACAGTCGAGCCTGCGGAAGACGACGATGTGGTTGAAGTCACAGTGGATGCCGTAGAGGTCGCGGACGATGCAGAGGCTCAGAAACAGGTCTGAGCCCTGCTGTTGCTAACTGTGAATTGTCGCAATCAATTCGGTTTGCTAACGTCATCCTCGCGTCGGGGAGGGCGTTCAAATCCAAATGCTGGACTACTCTCACAACACTTGGTTGGTGGTGGCTTCGCTTGCCGTGGCGCTCATGGCCGGGTTCACGGGTCTGTACCTGACGCATGGCGCGTCCAGGCTGGATAGCCAGCGACGCAAGTTCGTGGTGGCATTGGCCGCTGTCATTCTGGGCGGCGGCATCTGGTCGATGCATTTCGTGGCGATGCTGGGGCTGCAACTGCCAATCCTGTTCTACTATGATGCCCTGATCACCCTGATGTCGGCACTGGTCGCGATCCTGATGGTAGGGCTGGCGTTGCTGCTGCTGCATTTCCGACCGCGTTCGGTTCAGACGATGATCGGATCTGGTGTGGTTGTCGGACTGGGCATCGTCGCGATGCACTATGTCGGGATGGCTGGTATGCAGCTTTGCCGCCCCGTCTATGATGTTTTCGACGTTGCTCTGTCAGCGCTGGCATCGGTAATCTTGTCGGTGTCTGCAATTTGGGTGGCTTATGGCAACCGGACTCAACGAAACATCCTGCTCGGCACGGTTTGTTTCGGGCTGGCGGTGTTCACCATGCATTTTGTTGCCACGGGCCTTACGGATTTCGTCGCGAGCGACAGCCTCGGTGGTGCGGGTCCTGCGCTGGATAATCAGGTTTTGGCAATGGGGGTGACGGTATCCGTCTTTCTGATCTGTGGTGCTTTCCTGTTGACCGGTATCACGTTCATAGAGCCAAAGCCCGTGACTGCACTTGCCTCGGGACCTGTGTTGGAACCCGCCCCAATGCGCGCTGGTGTTCCGTATGAGCGCGAAGGCCAGACCTTATTTGCTCATCCCGCCCGGATCGCCGCAATTCGGGCCGAAGGGCATTACACGGTTCTCTATATGGATGCAGAGAAACTGTTCTGCCCCTGGTCGATCACCGATGCGGAAACGCGGCTTTTGCCCGAAGGGTTCCTGCGGGCGCATCGCAGTTATCTGGTGAACCCGAAACACGTCTCGCGCTTTGAACGTCACAAGGACAACGGCACCTGTTATTTCGATGGTGTTGACGCGTTGAGCAAGGTACCGGTCAGCCGGTCCCGCCTGACAGATATTCGCGAAGCACTGGGGGTGTAGGCGCAACTCGTGCAGTTCTTTCGCATTTCGTGAAACAAGCCTCGCGCTCCGTTTTCCTTAACTGGATCAGTTGAATCCACCGTTCTTTCCTTACCTCAGGTCCCCCAAGGCATATCGCCCGGACCCAGGGAGGAAAAACATGATACCAGCCGGCTTTGAGTATCACCGGCCAGGCGACATTGCCTCGGCCATCGGCATTCTACAGGAATATGGCGACGAGGCGCGCGTGATCGCGGGTGGGCACAGCCTGATCCCGATGATGAAGCTTCGGATGGCCGAGATGGGTCATCTGGTCGATCTTCAGGCCATTGAAGAACTAAAGGGGATAGAGGTCGGGCCTGACACCGTTACTTTGGGCGCGATGGTCACGCAGCACGAACTGATCACCCACAGCGGTCTGGCCGAAGCCATTCCGCTGATCCGCGAGGCGGCACTTCAGATTGCGGATCCGCAAGTGCGGTACATGGGCACTGTCGGTGGCAATGTAGCCAATGGTGACCCGGGCAATGACATGCCGGGTCTGATGCAATGCTTGAACGCCTCGTTCGAATTGTCCGGCCCGGACGGGAACCGGACAGTTGCCGCGCGTGATTTTTATGAGGCCGCGTATTTCACTGCCCGCGAAGACGAAGAAATCCTGATCCGGATTTCGATCCCTGTACCGGGTGCAGGCGTGGGGCAGGCCTATCAAAAGCAGAAGCGCAAGATAGGGGATTATGCGACCGCCGCGGCGGCTGTGATGGTTGGCAACGGTCAGGCCTCGGTTGCGATGACCAATCTGGCCGACACGCCCATCTGGTCGGATGAGGCCAGCACCGCGCTGGCCGGGGGTGATGTCGAAGGGTGCGTTGCCGCAATGCTAGACGCAATCGATCCGGTCGCTGATAATCGCGGCCCCGTCGAATTCAAGAAACACGTGGCAGCCGTGGTGCTGCGCCGCGCCATCGACCGTGCGCAAAGCCGCGCGGGCTGAGGGGGAGGGAACCAATGTCGAAAATGCATGTCAAACTGACCGTAAACGGCAAGCAGGTTGAAGGTCTGGCCGAGCCGCGCACGCTGCTGATCCACTTCCTGCGGGAAGATCTGAAAATCACCGGCCCGCATATCGGGTGTGAAACCAGCCATTGCGGTGCCTGCACGGTGGATATCGACGGCAAGTCGGTCAAATCCTGCACCGCCTTTGTAGCGCAGGTAAACGGTGCTGAGATCACAACCGTTGAGGGGCTGACCAATGATGATGGCAGCCTTGGAGTGTTGCAGGAAATGTTCCGCGAACATCACGGGCTGCAATGTGGGTTCTGCACGCCGGGCATGATCACCCGGGCGCATCGTCTGCTGCAGGAAAACCCGAACCCGACCGAGGAGGAAATCCGTTTCGGCATGGCCGGAAACCTGTGCCGCTGCACGGGATACCAGAATATCGTCAAAGCGATCTCGGCCTCGGCTGATTTGCTCAATGCACAGAAGGAGGCCGCGGAATGACCGACCAGACCCTGACCCCCGAAGAACGCGCTGCCAACCTTAAAGGTATGGGCTGCACCCGAAAGCGCGTCGAGGACGTGCGTTTCACTCAAGGCAAGGGTAATTACGTTGATGACATCAAGCTGGACGGGATGCTGTTTGGCGATTTTGTGCGCTCCCCCTATGCCCATGCCCGCGTCGTCAGCGTGAACAAAGAGGCGGCCTTGGCACTGCCCGGCGTGATCGCCGTTTTGACCGCCGAAGACCTGTCGCCTTTGGGATTGCACTGGATGCCGACACTGGCCGGTGACAAGCAGATGGTGCTGGCCGATGGCAAGGTGTTGTTTCAGGGCCAGGAAGTTGCCTATGTCGTGGCCGAAGACCGCTATGTCGCGGCAGATGCCGTTGAACTGGTCGAGGTCGAATACGAAGAGCTTCCAGTCATCACGGACCCGTTCGAATCGTTGAAGTCGGACGTGGTGCTCCGCGAAGACCTGGAAGGTCAGACCGAAGGCGCACATGGACCGCGTAAACATCACAACCACATCTTTACGTGGGAACAGGGCGACAAGGACGCGACCGAAGCCGTGCTGGCCGAGGCTGACGTGGTCGCCGAAGAGATGATCTATTACCACCGCACCCACCCGTGCCCGCTTGAGACCTGCGGTTGCGTGGCGTCGATGGACAAGGTGACTGGCAAGCTGACGCTTTACGGGACGTTCCAGGCCCCTCATGCAATCCGGACAGTAGTGTCGCTGATTTCGGGGCTGGCCGAGCATAATATCCGCGTGATCAGCCCCGATATCGGTGGTGGGTTTGGCAACAAGGTGGGGGCCTACGCAGGCTATGTGTGTTCGGTGGTGGCCTCGATCGTTACCGGCAAGCCGGTGAAATGGGTCGAGGACCGGATGGAAAACCTGATGTCCACTGCCTTTGCCCGCGACTACTGGATGCAGGGGAAGATTGCTGCCACCAAGGAAGGCAAGATCACTGGATTGTGGTGTCACACCACTGCGGATCATGGCGGTTTCGACGCTTGTGCCGACCCGACCAAATTCCCTGCCGGGTTCATGAATATCTGCACCGGGTCTTATGACATCCCGACTGCCTATCTGGCGGTAGATGGTGTCTATACCAACAAGGCGCCGGGCGGTGTGGCCTATCGCTGTTCCTTCCGCGTGACCGAAGCCGCCTATTTCATCGAACGCATGATCGAGGTTCTGGCCATCAAGCTGAACATGGATGCGGCCGAGTTGCGTCGGATCAACTTCATCAAGGCAGATCAGTTTCCCTATCAATCCGCGCTGGGCTGGGAATATGACTCGGGCGATTATCACACCGCTTGGGACAAAGCGCTGAAGGCTGTGAACTATGAGGGTCTGCGGGCGGAACAGGCGCAGCGGATCGCGGATTTCAAGGAAGGAAAAACGCGCAAGCTGCTGGGCATCGGCCTGACGCATTTCACGGAAATCGTCGGAGCCGGACCGGTGAAGAACTGCGATATCCTCGGGCTGGGGATGTTCGACAGCTGCGAGATTCGCATTCATCCGACCGGATCAGCGATTGCGCGGCTGGGGACGATCAGTCAAGGGCAGGGCCACGCCACAACCTTTGCCCAGATCATCGCCAGTGAAATCGGCCTGCCCGCCGATGACATCACGCTGGAAGAGGGTGACACGGATACCGCGCCTTACGGGCTTGGGACCTATGGATCCCGGTCCACTCCGGTCGCTGGCGCGGCCACGGCAATGGCGGCCCGCAAAATTCGGGCAAAAGCCCAGATGATCGCGGCCTATCTGCTGGAGGTACACGACAATGACGTCGAATGGGACGTGGATCGCTTTGCTGTCAAAGGCGCGCCGGAGCGGTTCAAGACCATGAAGGAAATCGCATTCGCCGCCTATAATCAGGCCATTCCTGGGCTGGAGCCGGGTCTGGAGGCCGTCAGTTACTATGACCCGCCCAATATGACTTATCCGTTCGGAGCCTATATCTGTGTCATGGAGATTGACGTGGATACTGGTGAATGGGAAGTCCGGCAGTTCTATGCGCTGGATGACTGCGGTACTCGGATCAACCCGATGATCATCGAGGGGCAGGTCCATGGGGGTGTGACCGAGGCACTGGCCATCGCGATGGGTCAGGAGATTGCCTATGATGACATGGGCAATGTGAAAACCGGTACGCTGATGGACTTTTTCCTGCCAACCGCGTGGGAGACGCCGAACTATACCACTGACCATACGGTGACCCCATCCCCGCACCATCCGATTGGCGCAAAGGGTGTGGGGGAAAGCCCGAATGTCGGCGGTGTGCCTGCGTTCTCGAACGCAGTGCATGACGCGTTCCGGCCTTTTGGGTTGGTGCAGAGCCATATGCCGCACGATCACTGGCGGATTTGGAAGATTGCCAATGGTCTGGGGATGCATGGGTGATTGGGATCGGACCGGCTGTTGCCGGTCCGACCGACGGAGGGGGCTCTGCCCCCTCCGAACCTCCCCCGGGATATTTGGGGCCAGATGAAGATAGGATCCTGGATTTGACCTTGAACGACGTGCAGAACGGGTTGGCCGAGCAGGGCTATGTTGCCGATGATCGGTTGGTCATGGCGCTGCATCTGGCGCAGAAACTTGGGCGCCCGTTGTTGCTGGAGGGGCCGGCGGGTGTGGGGAAAACCGAAGTTGCGAAAGCGGTGGCAGCCTGGCGCGATACGCGATTGATACGTCTGCAATGCTACGAAGGTCTGGATGCCAGTCATGCCATCTATGAATGGAACTATCAGCGACAGCTATTGGCGATCCGGGCGAGCGAAGCGCAAGGCGGCGTCGCGGAGGCGCAGCTGTTTTCGGATGAATATTTGCTGAAAAGGCCTTTGTTAGAGGCTATCTCGGAAACGAAACCTCCGGTTCTGTTGATTGATGAGATTGATCGGGCGGATGAGGAGTTCGAAGCCTATCTTCTGGAAATCCTGTCAGACTTTCAGATCACCATACCCGAGTTGGGAACGGTGCAGGCACATGTGCGGCCTGTCGTCATTCTGACGGCCAACGGGACGCGGGATTTGTCGGATGCGCTGCGCAGAAGGTGTTTGTACAGCTTTCTTGACTATCCTTCGAGGGAGACCGAACTGGCAATCCTGCGGGCGCGACTGCCTGAAATCGAGGGGATTCTGGCGCGTCAGATCATCGGTGTTGTACAGGCGCTGCGTCAGGAAGATCTTGAGAAGAAACCGGGCATCGCCGAAATGCTGGATTGGGCAGCAGCCCTGTCCGGGTTGGGTGTCAATGATCTGGCCAAATCCCGCGAAGACGTCCAGGCGACGCTGGTGTGTTTGCTGAAAACTGCCGCAGATTACAATGCGGCACCGCCCGAGGTGATGGATCGCCTGATTGGAAAGGTCGCGTGATGCAGGTTACGCGCTTTCCCTCTCGGGCCTCGGGTCTTGCCGACCGTATGTCGGGTTTCATAGCGCATTTGCGAATGAACGGTATGCAATTGGGGGCGTCGGATGCGGGGGACGTGCTTGCCGCCTTGTCCGAAGTGGATGCAACGGATGCCAAACAGGCCCGGCAAGCCATGTGCGCGGTATTGACCGGAGATGCGGAAGATTGGCGCCGATTTGATGAACTGTTCGACGCCTATTGGTTCAACGCTGGCGCACAGCGTTCGGGAAAAGCGAAAAACAAGCATGTGCGGGTGCAGTCCGCCAAGCCAATGATCTGGCAGACCAGAACTCAGGGTGAGGACGAACCACGATCCGGGTCGGAGCAAGAGGCCACTCTGCCTGACTGCGGTGAAGGGGAAGCCGAAGGGGTGGACGGCAAGTTGATCGCCACGCGAACGGCCAACCTGTCACGCCGGGACTTGCGAGAGTTGATGGACGAAGAGGCCCTAAAACAGGCTGAAACAGCCGCGCTGACCTTGGCGCGGGCATTTCGGGACAGGCGATCGCGCCGCCGGAAACGGGCGTTGCGCGGGGCTGTTCTGGATATGCGCCGAATACAGCGCGCCAGTCTGGCGCGTGGCGGTGAGCCGCTGGACCTGTATCGCCGAGCGCGGCCACCGCGCCCGATGCGGATTGTGGCATTGTGCGACGTTAGTGGTTCGATGACCGCGTACTCACGCGTGTTTCTGGCTTTTCTGAAAGGGTTGACCGGCAGCGGGATCGAGGCAGATGCGTATTTGTTTCACACGCGATTGATGCGGGTAACAGATGCGTTGCGCGACCATGACACCCTCCGGGCTGCGGGGCGATTGTCGCTGATGGCCGAAGGCTTCGGCGGCGGTACCGATATTTCCGGCAGTCTGGAGCGATTTCTGTCGGGATACGGCGCGCGGGCACTGAACGGGCGTACTGTCGTCCTGATCCTGTCGGACGGATATTGCAGTTCTGATCCGCAGGCTCTGGGGGATATGCTGGCGCGTATCAGGCGCAAGGCACGCCGGATCGTCTGGCTGAACCCCTTGAAGGGCTGGAAGGACTATCAACCTATTGCGGCAGCGATGCAGGCGGCTGAACCCTATCTGGATGCGCATTTGCCGGCCAATACACTGGATGCATTGGCAGCGCTTGAGCCGCAGTTCCAAAAGCTGTGAAAGGAGTCTGACCTTGGCGAATTTCGACATTTTTGACACCATCGATCAGCTGCGCGGAACCGGAGAGGCCTTTTGTGTGGCGACGGTTTTGCGCACGGCGGATGCGACCTCGGCCAAAGCTGGGGGGAAGGCGGCGATTACCCAGGCGGGTGAAATCCTGGGGCATCTAGGCGGGGCTTGTGTGCAGCGCGCAGTCCGGGCCGCGGCGCAACAAGCTTGGGCGTCCGGGGCACCGCAGATTATCCGTGTCAAACCTTCGGAAAAGGTGGTGAACATGACGGATCCCGATGGTGTTCAAACGTTCAAAAGTGGGTGCCCGTCCGGTGGTACAGTCGATCTTTTGGTCGAACCCTATCAACACGCGCCCCGGCTGGTGATTTTCGGCGAGGGGTTGATTGCCAAAGCTCTGGCAGCGCATGGATCGCTGGCCGGATTTCGCACGGCTGTCGAGGATGGGCTTGATATTGCTGGAAACCATGTGCGGTTTGCCTTGGCACATGTCGATGCGCTGGGTGTGGAGCCGCGGGACTTTGTCGTGGTGGCTGCGCAGGGGCGCAGCGATGCATCCGCTTTGAAGGCTGCATTGGAAACCGATGCGGCACGCGTGTCGATGGTGGCCAGTCGCCGCAAGGCAGCTACGCTGACTGCAAAGCTTATCGCCCAGGGATTGGACCCTTTGAAGGTCGCGCGCCTGAAATCTCCGGCGGGCTTGGACATACATGCCATAGATCCGCATGAAATCGCCCTGTCGATTTTGGCCGAAATCGTGATGTGGCGGAACGGTGAAAAGGCGGCAAAGGGGTCGCATGATGAAAAGCTTGCTTGAACACCTTTGCCACATGTGGCCTGCGTGGCTGGCTCAAAGGATAGAAACGGCTGCAACGTGCCTATTTCCAAGATGTTGTTGAACAAAGGAAAGACCTGAATGGAACTGACTGATGAAATCCGTATCGCAGCGCCACGGGACGTCGTTTACCGTGCGCTTAACGATCCCGACATTTTGATGGAATGCATCCCGGGATGTGAGGAACTGACGCAGAAATCACCAACCGAGCTTGAGGCGAAAGTTGTTCTGAAAATAGGCCCGGTCAAAGCGCGCTTTGCAGGTGAAGTCACGTTGGACACAGCCAATGCACCAAATGGGTTCTCTCTGATGGGTGAAGGCAAGGGCGGGGCGGCTGGATTTGCCAAGGGCGGCGCAGACGTGTCGTTGACCGAAGAAGGGGACGAAACCGTACTGAAATACACGGCGAAAGTTGATGTTGGCGGCAAGATCGCGCAACTCGGCAGTCGGTTGATTGCAGGAACCGCCAAGAAGTTGTCGGCAAAGTTCTTTACGCGGTTCGGAGAGATTGTGTCAGAGCAGTCGGCGGCATGATCCGGGGCATCCATAGCCGAGAGGTTGTCAAAGAAGGAACCACTGTCGACACGCCGGGGAAACCCGCCCTAAACAGAATGTGTGGCAATCGGCGGTGCCTGCAAATACCCAGTCAGGACAACACCCTTCAGCGAGAGCTGCGAACACCCCTGTCAACGGGGGGTTGAAAATCGGGTTCTGCCCATAAAAAATTGGCTTTTCCCGAAATAACCGGTAGGTTTTCTGCAAAAGGTGGAAAACACCGGAGGCAGTAAGAGAGCAGATGTCACAGGCAAAAACTCGTGTTTTGCGGACCACGATACCTGCCGGTCTTGTCGGCAAACGGGACGGTCTTTTTTTCTTGTGGGGCGAGATTGAGCGTGCCCGTTTGAAAACTGAAGTCGGAGCCCGCCAGGATGCTGCAACGCCGGATGGGCCAAGTGCAAACATGGCTGGCGCAGCAAGGCGACTGGTACAGGTGCCGGTGGACGAGTTCATATTTTATTGATGGGCAACGTCTGGTTGGGAACAGCGGGATCTATCCTTTTTCAAAGATCAGGATAACTTCGCCGAGGCGTATGCCAAAGCGTGAGACGTAAGCGCGGTTTAGCAGACGGTCCTTGGTCAGCAACCACATCCAGTCGTCAAAACTGACGCGCATCGTGCCATCTTTGACAGGCAGGTCAATTTTGTATTTCCAGTTGAAGGTGTCGCCCCTTTCGGTCCCGCTGGCGGTTCCCAGCACACCGGGTGCAGTACCAGCCCACGTGTCATCACCAGTCTTTGTCAACGTCCAGATGCGCTGTTCAGTTGCGCCGTCGTCGTAGATAAAATCCTCGACCAGTGTCAGGGTTTTCCCGTCCCATGTGCCGTCGATATCGACTTCAAACCTGCGTGGAACATTCCCCAACACATCCTGAAACTGCCCGTAAGCTACGGTCTTTCCGTCGAAGAATTCCTCGAGGTTCAGTTGCCGTTCAGACAGAAAAGTTGTCGGAACCTTCGGTTTGCCGGAGCAGGCAGCCAGAAGAGCAAGGCTTGCGACGGCAACACATGTAATCAGAGAGCGACCTGTGATCATTGCACCAGCTGCCTTTCTGAAGTGATGCTGT
The DNA here is from genome assembly GCF_056542185.1 of Ruegeria sp. AE4. Lineage (NCBI taxonomy): Bacteria > Pseudomonadati > Pseudomonadota > Alphaproteobacteria > Rhodobacterales > Roseobacteraceae > Ruegeria > Ruegeria sp. AE4. The sequence continues at coordinate 12,304 of NZ_JBQFZK010000014.1, forward strand.
ACTCATTTGCGCCACTTACGTGGATCGGATGTGATTTGAGGTTCGGGCGCATTGTTGCAACGAGCTCAGCAACCTTGATGCCAAACTTACGCATCTCGGAACGATTCATAATGACGCCATGTTCTGTCAAATACATCCAGTCTGTAACATCCAGCGTGTGTCCTCCTGCGTCCTTGGGCAGAATGATCCTGTAGGTCAGCTTGATCGTTGCGCCGGATATCGTGCCGTGACCTTCGCCAACGATATCCTCTGCCGTTGCCGTAAACGTATTTCTGGTGCCCAGCGTCAGATACCACTTACGGTTCATCTTTTTGCCATTTGAGTACGTGAAAAACTCGGAAAGTGTGCCTGTGTTCCCATTCCACTCACCAACCATGCGGGCCACAAAGCTGTTCGACATCCTGCCATTGGGGCCATAGATCAGACCTTCGGACAGGATTTCACCGTTCAGATGCTTCTTCAGCGAAAAAGTGGGCCCGGTACCGGCATAGTCTGACGGGCTCTGCGCACGAAAGCTCAGCAGTCGGGCGCGGACAAACATTGCAATCAGCAGAGCCAGCAGGATGATGGCGAAAGCATTCATTTGCTTGTGACCTCGGTTGGCAGGGTCAGGACCATTCCAAAGGCCCCAAGTTTCAGGATGCAGGGCAGCACCGCGTAGGCGAGATTGAGTGTATCAAGCGCTTGGGCGGAATTGGTTTGACCGGGGGTGAAGCCACTGCGGTCCAGCAATGGCAGGGTAAAAAAGGCTGCCAGGGCCAGGCCCAGCTTGCCAGCAAAGGACCAGATACCAAACGCTGTGGACGCGTTAAGACCAGCTCGGGTCAATGTGACCGAAAACATGGCGGGCAGCACGACCATATCCGCGCCCAGAGCGGCACCCGAGGCGAGGCAAATCACCGCAAAACCGGTGAGGTTCCCAGCGCTCAGTGTGGCGGCACCGATAAATCCCGCGATGGAAAGCGGCATTGCAATCATCAGTGTCTGTTTCGGGCCAATTTGGTTACTGAGTTTTGCCCAAAGCGGCACGCTTACGCCCGCGCTGAGGAAAAACAGGATCAACAGTGGCCCGGCTTTACCCTGCAATTGCAATCGGTCCTCTACGAAAAATAAAAACAGGGTCGATGTAATGGCCACGGGTAGGCTGTTGATCAAAGCCAGCACCAAAAGACGCAAACCTCCGGCCTGGCCCAGGCTTGAGAAAGACAGACCGGATCCGGTGATTGCGGGCCGCCGCCAGATCGGAACGGTCAACAAAAGGGTTGCGACCGATAGCAGACCCAGAAACAGACCAAACGCGGGATAGCCTTGCGCGTGGGCTCCGACAGCAACAAAAAGGGCAGGGGCACTTGCCGCGATGATAACGCCTGTCAGTTGTCCGCCTTCCCGATAAGCGGCGAGTGTCATCAACTCCTTCGCGTCAGCGCGTTTCGCCAGCGTCGCACTTCGCCCGTAGAGCAGGATAGTCCCCAGGCTATAAGCCGAAAACAACAGCATCAGAAGAACAACCAGCGTCAGCACATCTGTTCCCTGTTGCAGGCTGAACAGCACCGGGAATCCAATGGCAAGGCCGAGTGCTGCCATGGACGCAAAGACAAGCTGGCCACCGGGCCATCTATCTATCGCCCAACCGATCAGTGGGTCCTGTACCAGATCGACCAATCGGATCATCAGCAAGACGGTGCCAATCACCCCCAGTCCAATGCCTAGATTCACCGCCGCAAAACGCGGTAGATGAATGTATAGCGGGATGCCCGCCGCAGCGAGCATCAGCGCATACAAGCTGACCCGAGGGTAAAGCATCAATTTCCCTGAAGCATTTGGGTGAAGGACGCCGACCGCGTGTTTTCGCCAAGGAAAACCGACATGAAACTGCGTTTGATGCCCGGATATGCCATTGTGCAGGTCTTTCGACCGTTCAGCCAGAAACTGACCTTGTCTGGCCCGTCGGACACCGCCAGATAGCTGTCACCCTTGGTGACACCTTTAAAACATACATCCAGTTGGTCGCCAATCGGGGCAGGGTGGCCGACGCGTTTCATCTCGTCGAGCGTCGAGTTGACCAGCGCATTCTTCTTGATGCTTTTACGGTATGTCAGCTGAAGCCCGAAATCTTCACTCCAACTAAATGACGCACCTTTGGGTGTGTAAAGCTTGGCGTCGTAGATCGGAAACCCGAGATAGCGGAAGGTTGCAGTGCCAAGAAGCTGTGCACCATCCAACTCTTCCGTCACAGGCGAGGCAAACAACCCAGTGGGGGCCAGCAAGGAAAGGCTCAGAAGGGTCGCGCGCCGCATCCCGCTATTCGGCGGCAACAGAGATGGCCGGATCTTGTCCAAGAATGGCATATTCAGCTCCGATCGTTTGCGGGGTGCCATTTATCCGTTCAACAACATGCATCGCGCTGGCGATCCCGTCTTCGTGAAATCCGTGCCGGTTATACGCACCGGCGAACCAGGTTCGGTTCTGTCCTTGTATCTCGCGAATATGCCCCTGTGCTTTCAGGGCGGCTTTGTCGAATACCGGGTGGGCAAATTCGACCTGATCATAGATTTTATCCGCTGGAATCTCTGTTGGGGCGTTCAGCGTCACAAAAAGCGGGTCGTTGTCCGGTATGTTCTGTAGTCGATTCATCCAATATGTAACGCCTACGTCTCCGGCCTGTGATCGATAGGTCCAGCTGGACCAGCATGCACGCCGTTTTGGCATCTGACCAGGATCACAATGCAGGGTGGCGGTGTTGGGTTGGTACCGAATTGCGCCCAGTGCAGCGGTTTCCGCCGGGGTGGCATTCCCGCCCAAAATGGCAAGCGACTGGTCAGAGTGGGTAGCCAGGATGATCTCATCAAACTGATCCACCGCACCCTGACTGCGGACCGTGACACCTGTATCACTCCGGGAGATGTTCTGAACCGGACTGGTCAAACGGATTGCCGCCCCTCGTGCCCGTAGGGCGGCATCGATCCGGCGGACATATTCGATACTGCCACCTTTAACTGTGTACCACTGGTGTTGATTTGCGCGGCCACTGGCCAGAAGGGCGTGATTTCGAAAGAACTGCACCAATGAGCGTGCAGGGAACTGATCCACCAGTTCAACCGGAGTTGACCAGATCGCCCCACACATTGGCATCAGATAGTTGTGGCGGAACCAGTGTCCCAGACGAAGCTGATCCACCAACTCACCAATCGTGGTGTCGTCATCTCTTGCAGCCTCCGGAGCCTTTTTGCCAAAGCGCAGAATGTCGGCAATCATCTTGTAATAGGCAGGGCGCGCAAGATTGCGCCTCTGCGCGGTCAGGGTGCGCAGATTGTTCAAACCATATTCGATACGACCATTGTCGATTGTCGCGCCAAAACTCATTTCGCTTTCGATCACGGGAACATTGAGCTCATCAAAAAGTCGGGTCAGAAAAGGATAGGTTGCGTAGTTGAAGACGATGAAACCAGTATCCACCGGTTGATCGCCGTTCTTCCCGGCCATGACTGTGCGGGCATGGCCACCTAACCGCGGTTCCGCCTCATAGAGGGTCACGTCATTGTTTTCTGAAAGGTAGTAGGCGGCTGAAAGGCCTGAAATACCTGCACCAACAACTGCGATTTTCTTCCGTACACCCTGGGTTTCGTCGAACATTCCAGCCTCGTTAAGTGGTTCTTAGAATGAAATACGCGGGGTAGGTGCAGCTGGATCAATCCGGTTGGAAGTTTTGTCAGAAGCGCGATCGCATTTGATCCAACTACGTCACGGGCCCGTAGAATATGAAACATGACTGAATCGGCCCGCGCATGAGCAGCTTTGACGGAAAAACCTATTGGATCATCGGCGCAAGCGAAGGTTTGGGTCGTGCTTTGGCTAAGGCGCTAAGCGACAGGGGCGCGCATTTGATCTTGTCGGCGCGTAGTTCTGAACGTTTGGCTGACATCTGCTCCGAGCTTCCCAATGCCCGCGCGATCCGGTGCGATGTCACCGATTTAGACTCTGTTCGCGGGGCTGTGGCCGAGGCGGGTCTGGTCGATGGGCTGGTTTACAATGCCGGCGCGTATGACCCCGTGCGCTCGGCGGATTGGGATACAGAAGCGTCGCTCAGGATGGGTGATGTGAACTATCTGGGTGCTTTGCGTGTGTTGGGTGAAACCGTTCCGGACCTTGTCAAGGCAGGTCGGGGGGATATTACGCTGATCGGGTCGCTCGCGGGCTATCACGGGTTGCCAGCGGCCATCGGATATGGGGCCAGCAAGGCGGCACTGATTTCTCTGGCGGAAACGATGCGCCACGATCTGGCGGGCACCGGCGTGACCGTGCGGATCATTAATCCCGGCTTCATCAAGACCCGACTGACTGAGAAAAACAGCTTCAGGATGCCCATGCTGATGAGCCCCGAGGATGCGGCGGGTCGTGTGGTCAAGGCGATGTCGCGGCGCCGTTTCCGTACGGATTTTCCTGCACCATTCTCGTGGTTTATCCGTCTGATTGACTATCTGCCGGATCTGTTGGTGTACCGAGGGAAATAGACCCTAACCAAACTGCCCGTGACAGAACCAGCCTGCAGACATGGTTCCGCCATGGCCGTAAAACAGCCACAACCGCTCGCCCTGCTGTGTCACCACAACCCAGTAGTCCCGCACGCCGCTGCGCCAGTTCGGGTCATCCAGCCACCATTCCGGTGCGATCCGTTCCGGGCCGGTGGCCTGCGCCAGCTGCCAGTTACGCCCGCGCCAGCGAAAGGCGCTGGGCACGTCAGGGGTTTCCGGTGCCATCACCGGCTCAGGCTGCCACATCAGCAGGGGGCGGGGGCGTGGCGGCGCAGGCCAGTCGCGGGCAGGTTCCGACCATGCCGCCGCCAGCGTTTGCGCCGTTTTCTCAGGGATGTGCGAGGCCGCGGGATGGCGCCGGGTGATCGCCTCAAGCCCCACCCGCGCGCCCAGCTTGCCGATCAGATCATCCACGGCGGTGTTGCCCGCCAGCCGGTTGCGGGCCACACGGCGGGCTTCGGCATGGCCGGCCACGGTACGGGCGTGGATGGGTTCTGTCTGAACCGCCTCAAGCCGCAGCATGTCGATGCCGTAGCCTGCGTCGATCTTGTCAACTTTCATCTCTAACAAAGGGCGAATGCGGTATTTATCGTAAGTTGGGCGGGCCAGGCCGACCTCGATAACCTCAGCTGCCTGATCGGCGCGGTGCGCCTCCAGCCGCAGGGTGCGGGCACCGCGCCCCTTTTCTTCCAGCTTGGTGCAAAGCGTTGGCAGAACCCGATCAACCGCAGCCATGACATCCTCAACCAGACCAATCGGGTTGGGCAGGGTCATCCGCACCGCGAAATGGTGCGGCGGGCGGGCGGGCGAGACAGGCTCGGGCGCGCTGCCCATGGCCTGATCCAACCGCAGAACCAGCCCGCGTCCAAACCTCCGCGCAAGGCTGGCGCGGGGTTGACCCAGCAGATCGCCGATGCGGCGCAGGCCCAGACGGTTCAGCTGCACGACAACCTGATCTTCCAATCGCAGCGCGGCGATAGGCAGGGGGCTGAGTGCGCCATAAGATTGACCCGGCGGTGCGATCCGCGCGCCTCCACCCAGGGCCCTCACTTGCGGCGCGGTGCCGCCTTTGGTCCAGTGCCGCCGTTTGCCCGCCCGGGCGCGGGTGGCACGGGCCTCCTGACTGATGGCGTCGCCATTGCGGTCGGATGTGGCCGCCTGCCCCGCATAGCGCGCCAAAGCCCAGGCTGCGCCCAGCGTGTCGGCGATACCCATTTGTACGCTGAGACCCATATCCGCGCAGTCGGTTTCAAGAACGTTCAGCAACGCCTCCTCTCCGCCAAACAGATGGGCGCAACCTGACAGATCGACGATCAGCCCGTCCGGGGCCTCTTCGGCCACCCATGGGCTGAACTTTCCCGCCCAGCGACGCAACGCGGCCAGGAACGCGGCTTCGGCCGGGGCGTTACGGTGCCGCGTGATCAGGTTGGCACACATGGCATGAGCATCCCGCACCGGCTGGCCGATACGCAGCCCGGCAGCCTGCGCATCGGCATTCACCGAGGTAATAACCTGCATGTTCGACTGTTCGGCCACGATGGCCAAAGGCCCGGTATGCAGCCCCCGCGCAGCGCGGATCAGCCGTTCAGCCCCCAGACGGGGGAACCATAGCGAAAGTATTCGGCGTTTGGGCATTTGCAGGCATCACAATGTTCTTACTTTGTTCTTAAATGAGAATCGATGCCTGAGTCGAGTCCGCCCTTATCCGCAGGTCAGCCGCAGGATGATCCCGTCGCCATTCACGTACACGTTCAGCCGGTCGATGCGGTAATCCTGTGTGGCGATGCCATCCGGGCCCAGCACGCGCGACCGTGCGGGCAGGTTTGCCTGAATGTTCGAAACCGGCTGGCCAACGGTATCGGAAAAATCTTCTCCCTGACAAAAGGCCAGATCGACCGGGGCAGGTTCCGGCGGCAGCAAAGCGTCTTCGGGCGCGGGCGGGGTTTCAGCACAGGCCGCCAGAAAGAACAGGATCGGGAAAAATCGGTGCATTGGCGTTCCTCATTCTGGCAATGTCGTTTCTGCAATATCAATTAATTAGCCAACCTGCCATGAAAGCACGGTTGAAAACACCCTGTAATTGACGCAGGGTCGGGGCAAAAGTGACAGGGAGATAAGTAGCATGCGTACCCGTGCCGCCGTCGCCATTCAGGCAGGCAAACCTTTGGAAGTGATGGATGTGAACCTCGAAGGCCCCAAGGCGGGCGAGGTTCTGGTCGAGATCAAGGCCACCGGTATCTGTCATACCGACGAATTCACCCTGTCGGGTGCCGACCCCGAAGGCTTGTTCCCGGCCATTCTGGGCCATGAAGGCGCAGGCGTGGTGGTTGAAGTGGGTCCGGGCGTAACCAGCCTGAAGTCGGGCGATCATGTGATCCCGCTTTACACGCCGGAATGTCGCGAGTGTGAATACTGTCTGCACCCCAAGACCAACCTGTGTCAGGCGATCCGGGAAACCCAGGGCAAGGGTCTGATGCCCGATGGCACCTCTCGTTTCTCGACCTTGGATGGCGATCCGATCCTGCACTACATGGGCTGCTCGACCTTCTCGAACCACACAGTTCTGCCTGAAATCGCCCTGGCCAAGGTGCGCGAGGACGCGCCGTTCGACAAGATCTGCTATATCGGCTGTGGTGTCACGACCGGTATCGGCGCGGTCATCAACACCGCCAAGGTGGAAATCGGCAGCCGCGCAATCGTGTTTGGTCTGGGCGGTATCGGCCTGAACGTCATTCAGGGTCTGCGTCTGGCCGGAGCAGACCAGATCGTCGGCGTCGACCTGAACCCCTCCAAAGTGGAAATGGCCACCAGGTTCGGCATGACCGACTTCGTGAACCCGTCCGAGGTTGAAGGCGATCTGGTGCCGTATCTCGTCAACCTGACCAAGGGCGGTGCGGATTATACGTTTGACGCCACAGGCAATGTCGGCGTGATGCGCGCAGCACTTGAATCGGCGCATAAGGGCTGGGGCGAATCCATCATCATCGGCGTGGCACCTGCAGGGGCCGAAATCTCGACCCGGCCATTCCAGCTGGTTACCGGTCGTTCATGGCGCGGTACCGCGTTCGGCGGCGCACGTGGGCGCACGGATGTGCCCAAGATCGTCGACTGGTACATGGAAGGCAAAATCGAGATCGACCCGATGATCACCCACACCATGGGTCTGGACGACATCAACCACGGCTTTGACCTGATGCATAAGGGCGAAAGTATCCGTTCGGTGGTTATCTACTAAGAGTAAAATCCACAGTTTTCTAACCACGGCGCGCTGATCGGCGCGCCGTTTTTTAGACCTACTTTCCAGGCCGTGTTGCCCCTGTGTCTGCCCGGGGTGAACGAACCCGCAGAACCGGGGTGTTGACCGAGGTGGTGTTGGCCCGGCTTTCTCGCCAAACAACATAGACACCGGATGCGATGATGATGCTGGCACCGACGGCGACCCAGATGTCAGGGCGCTCGTCGAAGAAGATCATGCCAAACAGCGTCGCCCAGATGATCTGGCTGTACTGGCTGGGGGCGACGACACCGGCGGGTGCGGCGCGGTAGGCCAGAATGATCAGGTGTTGCGCGATGACCGAGAACACCCCAACCAGCGCCATCATCGCCAGATGCAGCAGGGACGGCGGCAGATATACAGCCGGTTGGGCAAGGCTCATCACAACGATAGCCAGCAACATCGGATAGAGGATCAGCACGGCCGAGCGCTCCTCATTCCCGATCTTGCGCACCAGGACCGAGGCAAAGGCGCTGCAGAAGGCGGCCATCAGGGCGGCCATGTGGCCCAGTGTGATATCCGTTGCACCGGGGCGCAGAACGATCAGGACGCCGATCAGGCCGACACCAACCGCAGCCCAGCGCTGTACGCGGACCACTTCACCCAGTATCGGGATCGACAGTACCGTGACGATCAGCGGGAATGAGAACAGCAGGGAATAGACCTCGGCCAGTGGCAGAACCGAAAACGCGTAAAACGCGCAGGACATAGCCGTTACCATCAGGCCCGAGCGCAGCAAAACCAGCCATGGATGATGCGGCAGAAAATTTCCCGTCGTGCGGTCGGCCAGGATCGTGACGGACATTGGAACGAACGAAAACAGCGTGGCGAAAAAGATGATCTGCATCACTGAATAGGTGCCGCCCAGCACCTTGATCAGCGCGTCGTGGCTGGCAAAGACGGCAAAGCCCAGAAATGCATAGCCAAGCCCCCGCAGGGTGTTATTTTGTGCGCTCATCGATCCGGCCTCGGCCTATGTTGGTATGGTGACGATACATCATAGCAGCGCAGGCAGGGTTCCCGGCTGTCCGTAGTGCTGCTTAACCCTATTCCGAGGGCGCGAATAGTCCTTATTTTACCGCTAACATCGCATGGCCGCCATGATCTGGGATCATCGCAGGATCGGCGGCGCGTCTTTGGGCTGTCGTGCGGATTGGACACCTGCCTTCATGCCGACACCGATGCGGCGGGCCAAGGCGACCCACGGGGTGGCCGTTTCAGCGGGCAGCGTTCGGGTGGCAACCTCTTCGAACAGATCCAGCCAATGGGCAAAAAATTCCGGTTTCACATCGGGCCGTTCGACATGGACCCGTTGCGGATTGCCGTCATAGCAGCGCTCATACAGGATGGCATTGCGCCAGAAGGCGGCGATCTTGTCCTCATGCATGGGCCAGTCGGTGACGTGATTGGCAAATACGGGCCCAAGAACCGCGTCTTGCCGGACACGGGCATAAAAGGCGCGAACTTGCGCGTTGATCTGCTCGGGCGTCGCGGGAAAGCGCGGGGGAAGGATGGGTCTGGTCATGACGGCCTGAATTTCGACTCTGTTTTTGGCAGATAGGGTGTTCCGGCGTTACGGAACAGAGGTGGTATTGTCGCGCCCATCCGGTGTCAGCAGATGCCGCAGCAGGGCCACCGGGTGCGCCCGCAGGCTGAGGCGGGTGGCGACGTAATCTTCGACCACCTGCTCGCCCAGCGTCATCTGTGGCAGGTAAGCCTTGGGTTCATCCAGCGCCTCGCCCTCCAAGTCCTGCGAGAACAGTGGCAGAGGTTTGGCGGTGGCAATTGCCTTGGCCTGCCACAGCGCCTCGCGCCGGGTCAGATCGCAAGCGGCGAAGGCATCAGCCTCGGCCAGCCGTTCGATCACCGATGGCCCAAGGCCTGCGCGGCGCCAGACATCATCGACCTGATGGTAGCCGTTGCCGCGTGCGGCGGTCAGCCAGCTGGCATCCTCCTCGCTCAGGCCCTTGATCTGGCGAAAGCCCAGCCGCAGCGCCAGCCCGCCATGGCCGTCGGGCTCCATCACGTTGTCCCAGAAGCTGGCATTGATGCAGACCGGGCGCACCTGAACGCCATGTTCGCGCGCATCCCGCACGATTTGCGCCGGCGCGTAGAACCCCATCGGCTGCGAGTTCAGCAGGGCGCAGGCGAAGATGCCCGGATGGTGGCATTTGATCCAGGCCGAGGCATAGACCAGCAGCGCAAAGCTGGCCGCGTGGCTTTCGGGGAAGCCATAAGACCCGAAGCCTTCGATCTGCGAAAAACAGCGCTCGGCGAAGTCATCCTCATACCCGTTGCGTTTCATCCCGCGCAAAAAGAGCGCGCGGAATTCGCTGACGTTGCCATGTTTCTTGAAGGTTGCCAGCGAGCGGCGCAGCCGATCGGCCTGTTCCGGGGTGAACCCCGCACCGACAATGGCGATCTGCATCGCCTGTTCCTGAAACAACGGCACGCCCAGCGTTTTGCCCAATACCTCGCCCAGCGCGTCCGAGGGGAAGCTGACCTCCTCCTCTCCGTTCCGGCGGCGGATATAAGGGTGGACCATGTCGCCCTGAATGGGGCCGGGGCGGATGATGGCAACCTCGATCACCAGATCATAGAAATTACGCGGCCGCATCCGGGGCAGGAAGTTCATCTGTGCACGTGATTCCACCTGAAACACGCCGATGCTGTCCGCCTTGCAGAGCATGTCATAGACCACCGGATCCTCGGGCGGCAGGGTGGCAAGGGTGTAGCTGGTCTGATGATGCTGGCCGATCAGGTCAAACGCCTTGCGGATGCAGGTGAGCATCCCGAGGCTGAGGACATCGACCTTGAGGATGCCAAGGCTGTCGATATCGTCCTTGTCCCAGCAGATGACCGTGCGGCCCTCCATCGTGGCGTTTTCGATGGGGACAAGCTCATCCAGCCGACCCTCGGTGATGATGAATCCTCCCACATGCTGCGAGAGGTGGCGGGGAAAGCCGTCGATCTCATAAACCAGAATTAGAGTCTGTTTCAGGCGCCGATCTTCGGGGTCGAGGCCAATTTCGCGCATCCGTTGCGCCTCAAGCCCCGAGGCCGAGAAAAAGCCCCAAAGCTGTGAGGAAAGCGCCGAGATCGTATCTTCGGTCAGACCCATGGCGCGTCCAACCTCGCGGATGGCGCGTTTGCCGCGGTAATGGACCACCGTGGCGCAGAGGCCCGCGCGTTCGCGGCCATAGCGGTCATAGATGTGCTGGATCACCTCTTCGCGGCGTTCATGTTCGAAATCGACGTCTATGTCTGGCGGTTCATCGCGCGCCTCGGAGACGAAGCGTTCAAACACCATGGTGCCCATCTCGGGGCTGACCTCGGTGATGCCGAGGCAGAAACAGACGACCGAGTTGGCAGCCGATCCGCGCCCCTGGCAGAGGATGCTGCGCGACCGGGCGAAATGGACGATATCGCGGACGGTCAGGAAGTAGGGTTCGTATTTCAGCTTGCCGATCAGCGTCAGCTCATGCGCCAGCATTTTTTTCGCCTTTTCGGACGCCCCGGCGGGATAACGCCATTTCAACCCCTCATGCGCCAGACGGTGCAGGCGCTGGGTCGGGGTTTCTTGTGTGCTGCCCTCGTTGGGGTATTCATAACGCAGCTCGTCCAGCGAGAACGTGAGTTGTTCGCTGAGCGCATAAGCGCGGGCAACGGCCCCCTCATGACCTTTGAAGATGCGTAGCATCTCGGCCTCGGAGCGCAGGCGCTGTTCACCATTGGCCAAAGCGTCCCGACCCAATGCATCCACTTTGCGACGCAGGCGGATGGCAGTCAGCACATCGCCCAGTTTGCGGCGGGTGCCGTGGTGCATCATCGGTGTCGCGCTGGCGAGCGTTAGGATGCCAAGCTGTTTTGCTTCAGTCTCTAATAAAGAGAAAAATGCGCTATCGGCGCCATCATACCGGGGGTGCATCAACAGATGCATCCGCCCGGCAAAGCGGCGCGTCAGCTGCTGCGCCTGTGTCCGCCACGCGCCCGCGCCGCCCGGAGAGCCCGCCGCCTGTGGCCACAGCAGCAGGTGGAGGCCATCGGAAAATTCGAGCAGGTCAGACAGGTGCAGGATGCAGTCGCCCTTATCGGCGCGCAGGCGGCCTTTGGAGAGGATGCGGCACAGGTTGGCCCAGCCCTGCCGGTTCAGGGGCAGAGCGGTAACCATGGGCGCATTGGTGAAGATCAGTCGCGCCGCCGGGATCAGGCGGGGAACCGCGTGGATGGGATAGGAGGGCGGCTTGGGGATATGATCGGGGCAGGGTGGCCCGATTGAGGTATTCTGCGCCTCCCACGCCAGCCGTTCGCGGACCTTGCGGGCGAGCTCGCGCGCCTGAGTGTGGGCGCGGACGATCCCGGCGACCGAGTTGTCATCGGCAATCGCAATGGCGGGTAGGCCCAGGGTGACGGCACGCTCCATATACTCCTCGGGGTGCGACGCCCCGGTGAGGAAGGTAAAATTCGACGTGATCGACAGCTCGGCATACATGGCGATTCCACATTATATTCACGTTTTGTTCTTTTTCGAGTCCTTTGCGCAGGAAACGGGTCGATTGGGTCCGGTCGCACGGGCATGGTCAGCAAAAAAGGAGATCCGAGATGTTCAAAATCACCGCTTTGCCCACCAACGATGTACGCGCCCTTCAGGCAGGTGGCGCGGATGCATATGGTTCAACGCCGGAACGTGCTGTTTCGACGGGTGCAGGTAACCCGTGCCGCCACTGCCTGCGACATATCCCCGAGGGCGATGAGATGCTGATATTGGCACATCGGCCTTTTTCAAAGACACATCCCTATGCGGAAACCGGCCCGATCTTTTTGTGTGCAACACCATGTGATCGGTACGAGGAAGACGCGCTGCCCGAAATTCTGACCACCTCGCCCGACTATCTGATCAAGGGCTACGGTACGGATGACAGGATCGTCTATGGCACTGGGGCGATCACGCCGACGGATCAGATCGGCGCAAAAGTCAGGGATATCTTTTCCCGATCCGACGTTGCCTATATTCACGTGCGATCTGCGCGGAATAACTGCTATCAGGCGCGAATAGACCGGGCTTAAAGCTTGACGCGGTGGATGCCCCGGCGTGGCTGATCCTGATCATCCGCCGGATGATCTTCGGTACGGGACGAGGTCAGGGCAAGGAATACATCCTCAAGATCGGCCTCTTCGGTGCGGACGTCGCGGATGCGGATATTCGCGGCGCGCACCGATTCCAGAACCTGTTCGGCGCTGGTCTGGATGTTTCGGTATTGCAGGACAAGGCTGCCATCATCGCGGAGAGCTGCCTCGACGCCTTCTGACGCAGGCAGATCAGTGATCGGGCTGTCGGGCACAATCACCATGGTGCGGCTGTCCATGCGGCCCAGCAGGTTGGCGGTGCTGTCCTGCGCGACCTTTTCACCGTGGTTGATAATGGCGATCTCGTCGCACATCTCCTGTGCTTCTTCCAGGTAGTGGGTGGTCAGGATGATGGTCATGCCCTGTTCGTTCAGCTTGCGCACATTGGCCCAGAGCATCTGGCGCAGTTCGATATCCACACCTGCTGTGGGCTCATCAAGCACAAGGATTTTCGGGTGATGCACCAGTGCCTTGGCCAGCAGCAACCGCCGCCGCATACCGCCCGAAAGAGTGCGGGCATAGGCCTCGGCCTTGTCGCTGAGACCGACCAGTTCAAGAATCTGATCACTGCGCCGCTCGGACTTCGGAACGCCATAGAGGCCGGCCTGAACCTCAAGCGCGCCGCGTGGGGTAAAAAACGGGTCGAGGTTGAGCTCTTGTGGCATTACACCAATGGCCGATCGCGACTGGCGTGGATTCTGATCCTGATCGAAGCCCCAGATCACCACGCGACCCGCCGATTTTACCACCAGACCAGCCAGAATATTGATCAGGGTCGATTTTCCGGCACCATTCGGGCCCAGCAGACCGAAAACCGAGCCGCGCGGGACGGTCAGGTCAATGCCTTTCAGCGCATGCTTTTCGGGCTGACCCTTGCCACCGCGATAGGTTTTGCGCAGCCCTTCGATCCTGATTGCCGCGTCGCACATGTGGCACTTGCCCCCGGTTTGATCATCGCTCATAAACGCACCTAATACATGCCCGCGTGGCCGACAACCGAAGAAGGACCGCCAGCCGTGACCATCGAAGCGCCGGAAACAAAGATCGTCGAAACCGCCCGTGTTGCCTGTGATGGCGGCGAAGGTGCGTTGGGTCATCCGCGCGTGTGGCTGCAAATTCCAGAAGACGCAGGCTGGGTCGAATGCCCCTATTGCGACTGCAAATATGTTCTGGCCGGGCATCAGACTGACGCCTGAGCTTGTGTTGCCCTGTGCGGGCATTGAGTATTTATGAAAAGATGAAGTTTGCGGCTGCGGTGCGGGTGGCTCTATCGTTGCGCCCGTGGCATTAGTGTTCTCGCAAACGATCAGAGAGGGCGCGAAATGACCACGAATTTCGGAAAAGGGTGTCACCTGCATCTGATTGACGGATCGGCCTTTATTTTCCGGGCTTATCATGCGCTGCCGCCACTGACCCGCAAGTCGGATGGGTTGCCGATTGGGGCTGTTTCGGGCTTTTGCAACATGCTGCAGAAATATGTCGAGGGAAACACCGGGGCAGATGCGCCGACCCATGTGGCGGTAATCTTTGATAAGGGTTCCCATACTTTCCGGAACGATCTTTATGACCTCTACAAGGCCAACCGCGAGGCGATGCCCGAGGATTTGCGCCCACAGATGCCGCTGACCCGCGAGGCGACAAAAGCGTTCAACATCGCCTGCAAGGAGATGGAGGGCTATGAGGCTGACGACATTATCGCGACCCTCGCTGTTCAGGCACGAGATGCGGGTGGCCGTGTGACCATCGTGAGTTCCGACAAGGACTTGATGCAGTTGGTCGGGGACGGCGTCGAAATGCTGGATGCGATGAAGAACAAACGCATTGACCGGGATGGCGTTGTCGAGAAGTTCGGGGTCGGACCGGAACGTGTGGTCGATGTTCAGGCGTTGGCCGGTGATAGCGTCGACAATGTTCCTGGCGCGCCGGGGATCGGGGTCAAGACGGCGGCTTTGCTGATCAACGAATTCGGCGACCTAGAGACCCTGCTGGACCGGGCAGATGAGATCAAGCAGCCCAAACGCCGCCAGACCCTGATCGAAATGCGAGACCAGATCGAGCTTTCGAAGAAACTAGTTCAACTGGACGAGAATACTCCGCTGGATTTCACCTTGGACGACCTTGAGGTGAGGGACCCCGATGCAGACACGCTGTTGGCGTTTCTAGCGGAGATGGAGTTCCGCACCCTCACCAAGCGCATCGCTGACAAGCTGGGGGTTGAGGCTCCGGTGATTGCCGACGCGCCTGCGCCAGCGGTGGCAGAGGTCGAGGCCGAGGTGATCCCGTTTGACAGTTCGAAATACGAATGCGTACGTGATGCAGCGGTCCTGCAAAAGTGGATTGACCAGGCCTATGAGCGTGGTTGGGTGGCTGTAGACACAGAGACCACGGGTCTGAACGAGATGATTGCCGGTCTGGTGGGTATTTCGCTGTGCGTCGAGGCCGGAGAAGCCTGTTACATCCCGTTGACCCACCGCGATGGATCAGCGGATGATCTGTTTGGATCGGATGCCTTGGCCGATGGGCAGATGCCATTGGATGAAGCCCTGAGGCTTTTGAAACCGGTGCTCGAGGATCCGTCGGTCCTCAAGATCGGGCAGAACATGAAATATGATGCTAAGATCTTCAGGCGGTATGGCATCGACGTGTCACCCATCGACGATACGATGCTGATGTCCTACGCCATGCATGGCGGTGAGCATGGGCATGGGATGGACACCCTGTCCGAGCGTTATCTGGGCCACACACCAATCCCGATCAAACCGCTGCTGGGGTCGGGAAAATCGGCAATTACCTTCGACAAGGTCGCGATTGACGAGGCCACGGCTTATGCCGCCGAAGATGCGGACATCACCTTGCGTTTGTGGCAGCTGTTCAAGCCGCAATTACACCGGGCGCAGGTGACCACGGTCTATGAGACGCTGGAACGGCCGCTTGTGCCGGTGCTGGCCGAGATGGAGATGCATGGCATCAAGGTCGACCGTGATGTCCTGAGCCGGATGTCCAACGCATTTGCCCAGAAAATGGCCGGATTAGAGGCTGAAATTCACGAGCTGGCCGGGGGAAGCTTTAATGTCGGATCGCCTGCTCAGCTGGGCGAAATTCTGTTCGACAAAATGGGTCTGGAAGGTGGCAAGAAAGGCAAGACCGGCAAATACTCGACCGGCGCTGATATTCTGGAAGACCTCGCAACCGAGCATGAACTGCCGCGCCGCGTTCTGGACTGGCGGCAGCTGAGCAAGCTGAAATCGACCTATACCGACGCGCTGCAGACCCATATCAACCCCGACACACGTCGGGTGCATACGTCTTATTCGATCACCGGAGCAAATACAGGGCGTCTGGCCTCGACCGATCCGAACCTGCAAAACATTCCGGTGCGGACAGAAGAAGGGCGGCGTATTCGTGAGGCTTTCATCGCCGAGCCGGGCAATGTGTTGGTAAGCCTCGACTACAGCCAGATCGAGTTGCGGATTCTGGCCCATATCGCCGATATTTCGGCTCTGAAACAGGCGTTTTCGGACGGTTTGGATATTCACGCCATGACCGCGTCCGAGATGTTTGATGTGCCGTTGGATGAGATGACGCCTGATATCCGCCGTCAGGCAAAGGCAATCAACTTCGGCGTGATCTACGGCATCTCGGGCTTTGGTCTGGCCCGAAACCTGCGCATTCCGCGGGCCGAGGCGCAGGGCTTTATTGATCGTTATTTCGAACGTTTCCCAGGCATTCGCCGTTATATGGACGACACAGTCGAATTCGCGAAAGAGCACGGCTATGTGCAAACCCTGTTCGGGCGCAAGATTCACACGCCCGAGATCAATGCCAAAGGGCCACATGCCGGGTTCTCGCGCCGCGCAGCGATCAATGCGCCAATTCAAGGTACGGCGGCGGATGTGATCCGGCGCGCTATGGTGCGAATGCCCGATGCGATCAACGGGTTGCCTGCCAGGATGCTGTTGCAGGTTCACGACGAGTTGCTGTTCGAAGTGGCCAAAGATGCGGTGGATCAGGTGATCGACGTGGCCCGAGACGTGATGGAGGGCGCCTCGGATCCTGCGGTCAAACTGGATGTGAAGCTGGTCGTGGATGCCGGGAAGGGGGCGAACTGGGCCGAGGCGCACTAGCGGCGTTGTTCATCAGGCCTCGGCGGGCTGTGCATGCATCGGGTCAGCCCTGCGGCCTTACCATGCGGTTCACCATTCGTTGCACAGAAGGGCCAAACAGCAGGATTACGGTGAAGGCGATGGGCCAGCAAAAAGCCCAGGACGCCATCCAGTCGCCAACTGTTCCAGGGTTAAACCCAATCGCTTTGACCGTCGCGATCCCTGTTACAATCAAGGACATGAGGCCGGACATGATCAGGCTGAAAACGGCACGGGCATAGCGGGCTGGTATCATGGCAGGCATCCTAATGGTCACAATGCCGCTGATGTGCGGTATCTGAATGAAAATTACCAGTGTCAGTCCCGCATCCAGTCAAGTGTGTCGCAGGTGCGTTGTGTTGTGGGTGTGTATTCCGCGCTGACCCAGCCGCTATAACCTACCGCGTCCATGGCCGAGAACAAGGCCTTGAAATCCGTTGGTCCACGACCCGGTTCCGTGCGATCCGGGGCTGCGCCAACTTGGGCATGGACCACCTGCGGATGAAAGCGGTCCCAGACAGCCAGCGCGTCGCCATGAATCATATGAGCGTGAAAGCTGTCAAATTGCAGGCCGACATTCGGGCGATCCACCTGGTTGAGCACATCTGCTGCCAGATCGTAATCGTTCAAAAAATAACCGGGCTGTGAAACCGGGTTGAGCGGTTCGATGGTGAATTTTTGCTGGGGGGCGAAATCGGCGGCCCATTGCAGGTTTTGCACAAAACAATTCAATGCATCCGTTCCGGTGGCGTATCCGGACATGACGTGGATCAGGCCGGGGCGCAGCACCCCGGCATATCGCAGGACACGGCGGATATCCGACTGGAACCGCGATTGACCGTCGGGGATCGCGGCGTAACCCGGCGCACCGCCGGTGTAGTTGGGCGGTGGCGCGTTGATCAGCACAAGCTCCAACCCGTTGGCAAGCAAGGCACGGCGGGTTTCCGTCGCGGCGATGTCGTAAGGAAACAAGACCTCGACCGCTGTGAACCCAGCATCTGACGCAGCCTGAAATCGCTCCAGGTAAGGCATTTCGGTAAATAGCAGTGAAAGGTTGGCAGCAAATCTGGGCATGAGCGGTCAGTGGTTGTGTTGATCCGACCATAACCAAGGGATGATTTTCGGGGAAGGGATCGAAAACGACAGATTGTCGAAAATCGACCAGATCGCTTGCACCGAATCAGCAAGGGTCCGCTCAGCACGGCGCGTCATTACGGGTGCCGTCTTAACAAAAGGTCCGAATCCAATGGCGATGAGCCCGGAACCCGTACGCGGGGCAACTACCGCTATGTCTGGTGGCCGAAACCCTGCGTTGTCAGGGAATGGGCTGGCGGTTGCCTCCATGATTACCTGGGCAGCGGGGTTCCCGGCGGCGGAAGTTTTGCTGCAAACCTGGCCCCCTGTTGCATTGCTGACCGCGCGCCTGGCGCTGGCGATTGCCGTTCTGATACCGGTCTGGATCCTGCTGGATGGCCCCAGCAGAGTGTTACGCGCAAGATGGGGTCGGGCGATGGTTGTCGGCGGCTTTGGTTTTGGCTTTGCCATGTTTCTGCTGATCGTTGCGCAGAAAATGACGGACCCGGTGACAGTCGCGATCATTGCATCCTGCGCGCCTTTGCTGGCAACGGTACTGGAGCTGATGGCAGGAACCCGACGGCTGAAGTGGACCTTTGCGTTGGGTGTTCTGGTGTCGGTTCTGGGTGGGCTGATTGCAACCAGCACCGCCGCGCCCGAACAGCTGGGGCTGGGCGCGGTTCTGGCGATCCTTGCAACGGGCCTGTTTTGCTGGGGTAGCATGGCCACTGCGCGCGACTTCCCCGAACTCAGTCAGATCGGGCGCTGTACAATTACTTTCGTCGGTGGGTTGCTCATGGCCGCAGTGCTGAGTTTTGGGGCGGCCCAGCTGGGCATGGATGTGCTGCCAACCGCCGCCATTGATGGGCAGCAATGGGGGATGCTTGGGATCTATGCCTTGATATCACTGGGGCTCAGCCAAGTGTTGTTCATCTCGGCCGTGGGAAAGCTGGGCGTGGCGCTGGCTTCGTTTCACATCAATATCGCCCCGTTTTACGTGATGCTGATCATGCTGATGCTGGGGGAAGACTGGAACTGGACCCGTGCGCTGGGCGCGGGCGTAGTCGCCTTGGCCGTCGTGCTGGCCCAGGATCGCGCTCCACGGTCAGCCAAGATCGGCTGAAGGGATCAGCGGGAAGAATTGCCCACCTGACCAGACACCAAACCAGCCCTCATGGTGGCCGCCAATCTCGACAAGGCGATAGAAGCTTTTGCGATCTATGCGCGCTTCGAGGTTCGTGCGGATCAGTATGTAGGGTGACGGTTCTTCTGTTTCAGGATCGATTACAATCCGGATTGGATGCGCGGGCCCTGCAACAGCGATGTCGTCCACTTGTGTGCGAAAGGTCAGGTCTTGCGTCCGACCTTCGCCGGTTTGCTCGAAATCCACGGCGATGAACGGCGCGTCCTCGACAGTGATTCCCACCTTTTCAACCGGCGTGACCAGATAGTATTTCCCGTCTTCTTTCTTAAGAATTGAGGAAAAAAGCTTCACAAGCTCGAACCGATTGATGGGCGAGCCTAAATAACTCCATGTACCATCTTTTGCGACACGGATGTCCAGATCGCCACAAAACGGAGGATTCCACAGGTGAACGGGCGGTAAACCCCGGGTTTTGGCGGCTTTTACCGATGCGGCCAATCCGTCGGGCGAGGGTTTCACAGGTTTTTGTCCGCTCATTGCTTTTGCCATTTCCTCTCAGCGCGATACACTTCAATCATATTCGTCCACGGAAGGGAAAGTCATGAACGAACCTGCCGACCTCGTAGCCGAGATCGAAGCGCTGGAAAACAAGCTGCAAGAGGCCAAGGCCTCGATCACCCGCCGCTTCATCGGGCAGGAAAGGGTCGTTGACCTGACCCTGGCTGCGCTTTTGTGCGGTGGTCACGCCCTTCTGATCGGTCTGCCGGGCTTGGGCAAGACGCGTCTGGTTGAAACCCTGTCAACGGTGATGGGGCTGCATGGCAATCGCATTCAGTTTACGCCCGACCTGATGCCAGCCGATATTCTTGGATCTGAGGTGCTGGATACGGCCGATGATGGCAGCCGCCATTTCCGTTTCATTCCAGGCCCGATCTTCTGTCAGCTGCTGATGGCGGATGAAATCAACCGCGCAAGCCCGCGAACGCAATCTGCGCTGCTGCAGGCGATGCAGGAGCGTACGGTGACAGTAGCCGGTGAGGACCGTTCCCTTGGTGTGCCATTCCACGTTCTGGCCACGCAAAACCCGATCGAACAGGAAGGCACCTATCCCCTGCCCGAAGCGCAGCTGGACCGGTTTCTTGTGCAGATCGATGTAGAATACCCCGACCGCCAGACCGAGCGGGATATTCTGCTGGCCACGACCGGTGTTGACGAAGACGAAGCACATCAGATTTTCAGCAAGGAAGAACTGCTGGCTGCGCAGGTCTTGCTGCGTCGGATGCCGGTCGGGGACTCGGTTGTCGAACTGATCCTTGATCTGGTGCGGGCCTTCCGCCCAGAAGAAGCGGGTGTATCCGAACGGGTTGCTGAAACCGTCGCGTGGGGTCCTGGGCCACGCGCTGCACAGGCGCTGATGATGACGGTTCGGGCACGTGCGATGTTGCAGGGGCGTCTGGCACCCAATGCCGAGGATGTGCTGGATATGGCGCGCCCGGTGCTTAGTCACCGGATGGCTCTCAACTTTGCGGCACGGGCACGCGGCGACAGTTTGGCCGACCTGATCGACTCGACTGCTGTCGGGTTGATCCGGACCGAGGCGGCAGCGTGAATGCCGCGCTGACCCTTCGCGAAAGATCCGAGGCCGAGGCATCGCGGCTGCCGCCCCTTTTGGCGCGGGCCGAGCATCTGGCGGGCACCGTTCTGCTGGGTGACCATGGACGGCGGCGCTCTGGCATGGGGGATGATTTCTGGCAATACCGCCCAGCACAGATCGGGGACAGTCGCCGGATGATCGACCACCGCCGCTCGGCGCGTGGAGATCAGCAATATGTGCGGGAACGCGAATGGCAGATCGCGCAATCGGTAATGCTTTGGGTCGATCAGGGGGCGTCGATGCGGTTTGCGTCCGACAAATCGTTGCCGACCAAGGCAGATCGCGCCCGGCTTTTGGGACTGGCAACGTCCATCCTGCTGGTCCGCGGTGGAGAGCGTGTTGGCCTGACAGGCACGACCTTGCCACCCCGGCGTGGCAATGCGCAGATCATCCGGCTCGCGCAAGCCTGGTCCGAGGATGATCAAACGGATTACGCCCCGCCTGAACATCGCGCCATGATCCCGCATGCCCGTGCCGTGTTCATTTCGGATTTTCTTGGTCCAATGGACGAAGTTGAACTGGCCCTGACCAAAGCCGCAGACCGTGGTGTTCGCGGCGTAATCCTTCAGGTGCTGGACCCGGGCGAAGAGACATTTCCTTATCGTGGGCGTACGATTTTCGAAAGCGTCGGGGGGTCCGTCCGGCACGAAACGCTCAAGGCGGCAGAGCTGCGGGACCGCTATCTGCAACGCCTCGCCCACCGTAAGGATGCGCTGACGCAGCTTTGCCGGGCGACTGGCTGGCAAATGGGCCTGCATCACACGGGCGATAGCGCGCAAGCGGCTCTGTTGTGGATATATCGTGCGCTGGACGGGGGAACGCGATGACGGTTCTGGCGGGCATCGGCTTTACTGCTCCATGGGTGCTGCTGGGTCTTCTGACCCTGCCGATCCTGTGGCTGATCCTGCGCGCGGTGCCGCCGGCGCCGATCCGTCGGATGTTCCCGGCGGTGACGTTGCTCTTGGGCCTGAAGGATGACGAAAGCGTTTCGGACCGCACGCCGTGGTGGCTGTTGCTGCTGCGGATGCTGGCAGCTGCGGCGGTGATCATAGGTCTGGCCGGTCCGGTTCTGAACCCGTCGCGGGATGAGATCGGGTCCGGGCCGCTGCTGATGGTGCTGGATGCCAGTTGGGCTGGCGCGACCCGATGGTCGGCCACGCTGGATCAGATCGATGCGCAACTGACCGAGGCTGGCCGCGCAGGGCGCACGGTGGCTATCCTGCGCCTGACCGAACCGGAAACACCCGTTTTTCAGGCGGCCGAGGCTTGGCGGGGACATTTGCCGGGATTGATGCCCAACCCATGGCAGCCGACAGAACCTCAGATCGCACAGACCATTGCGGCATTAAAATCATTTGATGGCGGGTTTGATACTCATTGGTTCAGCGACCGGCTGGATTATGTAGATCATGCGGCGCTGGTCTCCAGCTTGCAGGCTCGTGGCGATGTGGTGGTGTTTCAGGCGGCGTCCCGGCCCATGGCGATCCTGCCAGCCGCTTATCAGGACGGGTTGATCCAATTGACAGTGCAGCGCGCGGGCCCCGGACCCGAGGAACGTGTGACAGTATTGGCACAAGGGCGCGACCCGGCCGGAACGGCGCGTGTGCTACATTCAGTGGAACTGACCCTTGAAGCCGGGAACGCTTCGGCGCAGGTCGATCTGGCGCTGCCATCCGAACTCCGCGCGCGGATCACGCGGTTCGAAATCCAGGGCCAAAGGTCTGCCGGGGCCGTGACCCTGACCGATGACAGCCTGCGTCGGCGCGAGGTCGCGCTGATTGCCGGGAGTTTGAACCGCGAAGGTCTGGAGCTGCTGTCACCCCTGCATTATCTGACTCAGGTCCTGAGCCCCACGGCGGATTTCGTCGATGGTGGCCTACCCGAGGTTCTGCCCGCCAATCCGGATGTCATTGTTCTGTCCGATGTGGCCCAGATGTCGGAACCGGAAAAGGCGGACCTGATTGAATGGGTCGAACAGGGCGGTTTGTTGCTGCGCTTTGCCGGCCCGCGCATGGCGGCCAGCGATCTTGGGCGCGACATCGAAGACACCCTGCTGCCTGCACGGCTGCGCAGCGGTGGTCGATCTGTCGGCGGCGCGATGAGCTGGGGTGAGGCCAAGACCTTGGCACCATTCCCCGAAACCTCGCCCTTCTATGGACTGGACATCCCTGATGACGTGGTCGTTTCCACTCAGGTCATGGCACAACCAGACCCTAACTTGGCGGATCGCGTGATTGCCTCACTGTCTGACGGCACACCTTTGGTGACTCGTAAGGCGTTGGGGTTGGGGCAGGTGGTGTTGTTCCATGTGACCGCCGATGCAGAATGGTCGAGCCTGCCACTGTCGGGCCTGTTCGTTGAAATGCTGGATCGGCTGGCCGTGGCTTCGGCTGCAAAGTCCCGGCAAGAGGCTCAGCTACTGGGAACAACATGGGAGCCGGTACAAATCATGGACGGGTTTGGCACCTTGTCAGATGCCGGAACCCTGGCCGGTGTCGACGGGGTTGAACTGATATCGGGCCAGATCGGGCCGGAACTGCGCCCAGGTCTTTATGAAAGTGGCAAGCAGAAGTTGGCGTTGAACGTCGTTTCGGAAGAAACTCAGCTGCGCCCTGTTGTCTGGCCCGCGAATGTGCCGATCAAAGGGCAGGAGGTCAGAACGGAAACGCCACTGGGCGGTCTGTTGCTCAGCCTTGCACTGATTTTGCTGACAGTCGATGTTATTGCATCGCTTGCTTTGTCGGGCAGGTTGGGTTTGGCCCGAACGACGGCCGCTGCGCTGGCCGGTTTACTGCTGGTCCCCGAAGGTCACGCACAAACGCCTGAGGACACCGAGTTTGCATTGGCTGCGACCCACGAACTGGTATTGGCGCATGTCCTGACTGGCGACGCTCAGGTGGATGATATTGCGCAAGCCGGGTTGCGGGGACTTGGTCAAACCCTGTTCTATCGCACATCGGTCGAACCGGCAGACCCCATTGGTGTTGATCTGGAACGGGATGAACTGGCGTTCTTTCCGTTGCTTTATTGGCCGATCTCAGCAAGCCAGTCGCAACCTTCGGCCGAGGCTTATGTGAAGCTAAACGCCTATCTGCGGTCCGGGGGGATGATCCTGTTTGACACGCGTGACGCGGATATCGCCGGTTTCGGTGCCTCCAGCCCAAATGGCCGCAAACTGCAACAACTGGCCGGACCGCTGAATATACCTGCATTAGAGCCGATTCCGCGCGATCATGTTCTGACACGCACGTTCTACCTGTTACAGGATTTTCCGGGCCGATATTCAGGCACCGAGGTTTGGGTTGAAGCCGCGCCGCTGGATGCAGAACAGATCGACGGGATGCCTTTCCGCAATCTGAACGACAATGTGACGCCGGTGGTCATCGGCGGCAATGACTGGGCCGGTGCCTGGGCGGTGGATCGCCACGGGCAGGCCCTGTTGCCCGTCGGGCGCGGTTATGCCGGGGAACGGCAACGCGAGTTGGCCAATCGTTTTGGTGTCAATCTGGTGATGCATGTGCTGACGGGGAACTACAAATCCGATCAGGTTCACGTGCCCGCCCTTCTGGACAGGTTGGGACAATGACAGGAACCGTCATCTTCGATCCGCTGATCCCGTGGGCGATGCTGCTTGTCGTGGGTATGATTGCCGTGGCCGGGGTCGTGATGGCCTTGTGGCGCGGATTGTCGGGATGGGCCTTGCGTGGGTTGGCGGCGCTGGTGATCATCGCTGCGCTGTCCGGCCCGGTCTATCAGATCGAAGATCGTGCACCGCTGACAGATATCGTTCTGATGTTCGAGGATGAAAGCGCCAGCCAGACGCTTTCAGATCGGGCGGAACAAACAGCAATGGCCGCAGATGACCTAGCCGCAGAGATCGAGGCACGCGACAATACAGAACTGCGCCGTATCCGGGTTGGCGATGGTGAAGGCGATGAGGGCACGCAGATCATGGCAGCCCTGAACGAGGCCCTGGCCGAAGAGCCGCGTGCGCGTATTGCCGGTATCCTCGTGGTGTCCGACGGGATAGTGCATGATGTCGATCAGGCCCCGGATCTGCCCGCACCGATGCACCTGCTGCAAACCGGGCGGGAAAGCGACTGGGATCGCAGGCTTATTGTCCGAAACGCCCCTGCTTTCGCCATCATTGGTGAATCGGTGACCTTGACCTTGCGCGTCGAAGACAGCGGAGCTGCCCCCGCAGGTGCAACATCTGCACCGTTGGAAATTTCGGTGGATGGGGGCGAGCCCGAGCAGTTCAGCATTCCAATCGGTCGCGATGTCGAACTGCCCGTCACATTGCCCCATGGCGGGCGCAACGTGATCCAGTTTTCCGTTCCTCAGGCTGAGGGCGAGTTGACCGATCGCAACAACACGGCCCTGATCCAGATGAACGGCGTAAGGGACCGCCTGCGTGTGCTGCTGGTCTCGGGTGAACCGCATCCGGGTGGTCGCACGTGGCGTAACCTGTTGAAATCCGACAGTTCTGTTGATCTGGTGCATTTCACCATCCTGCGCCCGCCTGAAAAGCAGGATGGTGTGCCGGTGGACGAGCTGTCGCTGATCGCCTTTCCGACGCGTGAGTTGTTTTTAGAAAAGATCAACGATTTCGACCTGATCATCTTTGACCGCTACAAGCGGCGCGGGATTCTGCCTGCGATCTATCTGGACAATGTCACAAGCTACATCAACGAAGGCGGCGCGGTCCTGGTTGCCGCCGGACCTGATTTCGCCGGTGCCGACAGCATCTTCCGCTCGCCCCTGGCGCCAGTTCTGCCTGCTCAGCCAACCGCGCGGGTGATCGAGGAACGATATGTGCCGATGGTCAGTGATCTGGGGCATCGTCACCCGGTCACGACCAACCTTGGAGAATCCGAGGATTGGGGGGCGTGGTTGCGACAGATCGACGTGAAACATCGCTCGGGCGACGTGCTGATGACCGGGGTCGAGGATCGTCCGCTGCTTGTCCTGAACCGTGTCGGCGAAGGGCGCGTTGCGATGCTTGCGTCTGACCATGCCTGGCTTTGGAGTCGTGGCTTCGAAGGAGGAGGTCCGCAGCTGGAGCTGTTGCGCAGGCTGGCCCATTGGATGATGAAAGAACCGGAACTGGAAGAAGAGGCGTTGTGGGCCGAGGCCAACGGTCAGTCCATGCGCATCATTCGTCAGACGCTCGGGACAGAAGTCGGCCCGGTAACAATCACCTTGCCGAATGGCGAGACGTTGGAGATTACCTTGAAAGAGGTTTCTCCGGGTCGGTTTGAAGCGCAGTATTACGGCCCCGAGATCGGCCTTTATCGTTTGCAGGAAGGCGACCACATGGCTGTGATCGGCCTTGGCCCTGCTGCACCGAAGGAGTTCGAGCGCACCATCGCGACTGGTGATGTCCTTGAACCGGTGCTGGCCGGGATGCGGGGCGGTGTGATCCAACTGGAAGATGGGCTGCCGTCGATCCGCAACGTGCGCGCCGGACGCCCCGCCGCCGGGCGGGGCTGGATCGGTTTGACCCCACGCAACGCGTATGAGACGCGGGATGTCACGCAGGCCGGGTTGCTGCCGCCCTGGCTTGTCTTGCTACTGGCTGGGGGCTTTTTGCTGGGCGGTTGGCTGCGGGAAGGGCGGCGTTAACGCTGGCCCGTTGCTGTTCTTTAACGGGAACCGGGCGCGCTCTGGTCGATCCGGAACGAGGCCCGGTCGGATTGACCCTGCGCATCCACCACCACAAGTGAGGTAAATCCGGGTCCGGGATTGGGAATTTCAAATTCTCGCTGCCGTTGCCCGGTCAAGACAGGCACGCCGTTGGTCAGAACGGAAAACGGCCCGACACCACCGCGTAGTTTCACCGTCAGAGGGCTCCCGAGAGTCTCTAACACAGCGTTTTCTGGTGGAAACAACAGATCAGGTGCGGTTTGGTCCGTTTCGAAAGCCGCCGCGCGGGGCCGGAAACGTTGCAACGGTTGCGGCAATTGCGCCGCGCCAACCAACAGTGTTGATGGTGGCGGTGGGCGCAAGGGCGTGAGTTCGGGTTTCAACAGGCCGAAAGCCTCGGTCAGAAGCGGCGCGGCAACGTCCCCTCCGAATGCGCCGGGAACAGGTGTGCCATCCGCGCGTCCCAGCCAGACCCCGATGACATGCTGCCCGTCAAAGCCAATGGCCCAGGCATCGCGGTGCCCATAAGAGGTTCCCGTTTTGAAGGCCAGCGCCCCTGAAGTGCTGCCCGTGGGTGGTGTGATCCCGGATAGGATATCCGCAATCTGCCATGCTGAGGTTTCGGACAAAACACGAGAGGTGAGCCGTGCATCAGCCAGGGCGTCATGGCGCAGAATCGGGCCTTGCCCACCAGCGGCCAGCGTCACGTAGATCTGCACAAGATCATGCAGGCTCAGACCGACGCCACCCAAGGATATTGCCAATCCGGGTGTACCACTGCTCAGGCGCGGTTCTGATCCTGCTGTCCGCAGTGCTGCCATCACGCGCGCAGGGCCCAGCTCGTGCGTCAGGCGCACGACAGGGATATTCAGCGACAATTGCAGCGCGTCCCGAACCCTTACATCGCCCCGGAAAACGCCATCGAAGTTTCGCGGGGCGTAACGCCCGAACATCACCGGGCTATCGCTGATCAGGGTTTCCGGATGGGCCAGCCCCTGATCGAGTGCCAGCCCGTAAACCAGAGGTTTCAGCGTCGATCCGGGCGACCGCACGGCTTGGGTCATATCCACGAACCCTTGTCGTGCATCCTGATACCCGGCTGACCCGACCGAGGCCAAAATCTTACCGTCGCGATGATCTGCCACGATCAGCGCACCGGACACGCGCGGCCCGATGCGCGCGGCGGCCCGAGCGACCACAGTTTCCAACCGGGCTTGCACCCCTGCATCCAGGGTCAGATCAAATACACCGGTTGCACGGGTTTGGCCTTTCACGCGGTCGGTCAGATGGGGTGCAAGGCGCGGAAACGGGATCATTCGACCAGGAATGGTTTCCGTCAGGGCTGCGTGCGTCTCAGCCTTGGTCAATACGCCGTGGCGCTCTAACCTGCGCAAAATCCGATCACGGGCAATTTGGGCTGTCTCGGGTCTGCGATCCGGGCGCCGCGCCTCCGGGGATTGCGGCAAAGCGACCAGCAGGGCCGCCTGTGCGGCGGTCAAACGGGTTGCTTCTTTGCCGAACCAGGCGCGGGCACCGGCACGGATACCTTCCAGATTGCCGCCATAGGGGGCATGGGTCAGGTATAGGTTCAGGATCTGTGTCTTGCTCAGCTGCCGTTCCAGCGCCAATGCGACCCTAATCTGGCGAAATTTGCCACTCCAACGCCCGGTCGATCCATCTTCGATCAGCCGCGCGACCTGCATGGTCAGGGTTGATCCGCCCGAAACCGCGCGCCCATTCCAAAGGCTTTGCCCGGCTGCGCGCAGCAACGCGACAGGGTCCACGCCCGCGTGGGTCCAGAAACGTTTGTCTTCGTACCGGACCAGCATGGTGGTGAAATTGGGATCGACAGCGCCGGGCTGCAGCCTCCAGATGCCATTTGCAACCGGAAACACACGCAGGAGGTCACCGTTACGATCCCGCATCTCGACCGAAGTTTCAGTCAGAACGGGCGGCAGCACCGTGGCGTCGACCCAGCGGTCGACACCATCCCGCGCCAACGCCGCCAGATAGAGGGCACCGGCCAGCGCAAATAACAGGCGCGGCACCCTAGGCATGAGAGCCGCCCAAACAGGGATATGAAAGATGGCCGGTCACTGCACCTCGACCCGTCCCGTCGCCGTTCGCGCACGGTTCTGGGGGCGGTACATATCCTCGACCGAGGCCGCGGGATGGTGGAACACGCCCGGTGTGACAGCACGGGCGACATAAGCCAGTGTCACGGTCTGGCGCCTTGACAGGTCAACCGCAGCCAGGAACCTGTCCGAGCGGAACTCGGTATGTGTGGCATCAGACAGATCCAACCAGTCCAGCGACCGTACATCGCCCGATCGCAGCAGGTTCGGGTTGTCAATCTCGATTCCGGCGGCAAGGGGATCGTCCACCATCAGACGCGCCCCACCGCTTTCAAACGGCGTGACCGTCAGAACCGTGACAAACCGGTCCCCCACGGCAAAGCGGCCTGCGTCAATCAGATCGCCGTCCATCGAATAATACTGCCGTTCGATTGCATAGCCGGTGCCACCAGCCCCAGGCGGATCTTCGGGGATTCCGGTCACCGTCAGGGTGATATCGGTTGCCTGACCGTCGGTCGCAGTGATGTTGACCTCTTCCGCCTGCCCGGATTGCAGAACCTGAACAAAGGGGCCGGATACTGACACGCCATTGACCGTCAAACCGGAGCCGGACGGATCAGACACCAGCGCGTGCGCCGCCAGCAGGGACCATGTGGCCTCTTGCGTGGACAGGGGAGTGCGGCCCGTGCTTACCCGTTGGATCAATGCGTTGCGGTCAATCGCCTCGCTGCCCGCATCTACCGCCAGGGTCAGCAGGCCCGCCGCATCCCGCAGGCGGGTGCCGTAATCCGCGCGCCAGTGGTTTTCCTGATCGTTCGGCACCTGTTGCAGCATCCGCGCCGCACGGGCGAACATCGCGTCTGCGCGGGTCTGGTCCCCGTACGAGGCCAGCGCAGCGCCCAGTTGCGCTGCAGCCAACGGCGTGTCGAAAGCATCCCCTTTGACATCCGCATAATAACGCAGATCGCCCATCGCCGCCGCGCCTTCCCGCGCCAGAACCATCAGGGCATAAGCGATATCCTGACCACCTTCGTCAAAATCCGGCGCATAATTGACCCGATTGCGCAGGTTATCCATGGCCTGCGCAAAAGCCTGATCCGGCACCGGGTGCCCGTGCGCACGGGCGCGCGACAGGAAATCGGTTACATAGGCGTCCAGCCAGAAATCACCGCTGCCTGCGCGCCACAGGCCAAAGGCACCGTTTGCAGCCTGACGAGTCAGGATGCTTCGGATTGATTCCGTGATGCGTTGATTCACCTCCGGGCCATTGCCCAGCCCCGAGGCCTGCGCGACGGATGACAGGTAAAGCAGCGGCAGCGCCTTGCTGGTGATCTGCTCGGTGCAGCCATAAGGGTAACGGTTCAACTGATCCAGCAGGCCGGGCATATCGAACTTTGCCAGTGCTCCGGCGGACAGAATGGCCTTGGCCGAGCCGGGTTGAAACCCATCAAAAACATCCTGTGAAAACAGAAAGCTGTCACCCGCACCCAGCGCAAAGCGCCGTGTCCGGGCAATCACGGGATCATTGGCCCGCACCGGCATCCGAAGGGTTTGCGACAGATCGCGCCCGTCTGGTGTGGTGATGGAAACGCTGATCTCTGGATCGCCAATAACATGGGCCGTTACAGGGATGTCGAACACCGCTTTGCCACCATCCTCCAGCAGAAAGCTTGCCGGTACCGGGCCCAGTTCCAGCCCACCAGTGGTGGTCAGGCCAAGCGCCATGTCTCCGGATGTGCCATCCGCATGGACAATCTCAAGCCGCATCCGACTTTGATCGCCGGGGGCCAGAAACCGCGGCAGACTGGCCGTCACCACCACCGGGTCGCGGACGATCATGTCCGCTTCGGCCTGACCGACGGCTTTTTGTGACCACGCGACGGCCATCAGTCGGACCGTACCATTGAAGGCGGGCAGGGGGATGTCGACCTCAACCTTTCCATCCGCACCGACCTGAACCGGGCCGCTGAACACCGCCATCAGATCTTGCGTCGGTGGCGGGGATTGGCGGCGCATCCCGTTGTCATTGTCGCCGCCAGAGCGAACCGTACCCATCGTTCCGTTCATGCCGTCGATCAGCCGCCCGTAAACATCTCGCAGGTCCACGCCCAGACGACGTTGCCCGAAATAGTACGCTTGCGGGCTTGGGCTTTCGAACCCCGTTAGGTTGAGGATGCCCACATCCACAGCAGCAAGGGTCAGCCAGACTGGATCATCGCTTGCAACATTTTTGACCCTAACAAGGGTCTTCTGTGTTTGACGGGGCGAGGTAACCTCGGGCACCTCAATGGCAACTGACAGCGTGCGATCCGCGGGATCAATGGCAGCATAGGAGACGCCCATGGCGCGTGCCGGGTTCTGACCGGCCGCAACATCCATCGGTCGGATCACTGTGGCCGTGACATAGGCACCTGCACCCCAATCTTCTGTCACCTCTATCGGGATAACTGTCTCGCCCTCCTTTACGGCAACCATCTGGCGATGGATCAGGCGGTTCGAAAGCACCTCGATCTGGGCGATACCTGCCATGCGCGGAACGATGCGCAGCTGTGCGGTTTCCCCGGCGCGATAGCTGTCGCGATCCAGCGACATCTCAAGCCGGTCAGGCGTGGTCGAAGCATCTGCGGCCTGATACCAGCCTGCGTGGAAATCGACAGCGGTTTCCGTAAAGGTGCCATCAATACGTTGGACCACCAGTTCATAACGGCCCCAGTCCACGGGCTGGGACAACGCCAAAGGATCAGTAGCGACGTCAATCTCTCCGGTGGCAACGCGAGTGCGTCTGGTTGTCGGTTCCCAATTCCAGTTTCCGTAAAGCTGATACCATTGATACCGCGTTTCGATCTTGTTCAGCGTCCAGCGCAGGCGCATCGGGCTGGGGCTCAGGTCGGGTGCAAGGCCAATGATCTGAAACGCTGCCTCGGTACCTTCGGGGAGTACGTCCTCGAACAGGGGTTTGACACCGATCACAGGTTGCGGCGGCAGGACAGGAACGCTCAGGCGACGTTCAACAGGGCGGCCTGAGCCGTCAGCCAGTCGCGCAATAACCTCGGCTTCAATTGGTTTCCCTTCCGTCTCTAACAAAGGGATTTCAACGGCAATAGATGCTTTGCCGTTTGCATCTGTGCGCATGTCACCAAAATAGGTGCTTTTGATCGATGTCTCGGCGTCATAGCGGCCAAAGCGATACCCGTCGTAGCCCGGCACTGTGTCCGCCGGGCGTGCGATAACCTGACCGTCGATGCTCAGGTCGGACCCCGGCGCACCAAACAAATAGCGCGCGTCGATCGAAAGCGGAGGGCTGTCGCCGGGACGCAGGGGCGCGTCCGGCAGGGTCAGCTCAAAATCTATACGTTCCGGCAGGAAGTCTTCTACCAGCACTGTTTGTCGCGCCAGCGCATCGCCTTTGGGATCAGACTTGATCTCGATCCGCCAAGCGCCGCGTGGTGCATCTGCCGCAACAGGCAGGGCAAAGATATGCCCCCCGGCGACGCCGCCATCCGAGACGGTTCGGCGGTATTCCACGCCGTCAGGGCGATACAGGATTGCAATCAGGGGCAGGCCCTCGATAGCCTGCGCCTCACCATCGCGCGAAAGGGCGGTGAGGTGTATCACCTCTCCGGCTCGATAAGCGCCGCGATCCGTGGCTAGAAAAACATCAACCGGCCCCGCAGGTGCACGCCCTTCAACACCACGATCTGACAGGTCAAAGGCAGGATCGGTCAAGGATAGAAAGCTGAAGTCACTGTCCCCGGTCGATGCCATCACCAGCGCGGGCGCACTGGCCCCCTTGCCCCGTATCAGACCGGGATCGAACCGGACATAACCTGATTCATCCGTTCGCGCTTGGGCGATGACCGCATTTGCGCTTGTGACCAGTGAAACCTCGACACCTTCACGGGGTGCCGCGTCGCTCAGCCCGCGCACCGTGACGTGCAATCCATCGGTGCCAAGCACGCTGCTGATCCCAAGATCGGACAGAACAAACCATTGCGTTGCGCCCAGGTCGTCATAGGGATCAGCCCCCGGAACACGGGCGGTCAGCGTATAGATGCCAGCGGGCTGATCCGCGATCGCTTCTGCCATGGGCAGGCGCGCCGTCATGGTCTGGTTCAGTTCGTTGGCCACTTCGGCGGTGCCAGTCCAGATATCCTCGGCAATTTCATCGGAAAATTCTGCTTCCTGCCATTCACTGAGCGGGCGACCGAAGAAATCCTGCTGAACCGCGCGCAACAGGTTCCGGTCGCTGACCCTCCGCAGGATCAGGTTCAGCTCGGTGACGTTGACCGTTTCAACGGGCAACGCAGCATTAACGGATTTCGGCAGAACGTAGCTGCGCCCGGGAAACCGGACCAAAGGCGCCCGGTCGCGCACGTAATGGGTAAGCTCAACATTGCGGTTCAGCGCCTCGCCCGAGGCGGAGGGCAAGCCTTCGCGTAGCGTCAGGCGATAGCGCTGACCATGGGCGACACCGTCAACGCACAGCTGCCTGCCCTCAGCCTGTACCACCAACCCGTCATCGTTGCGCTGGACAAACGGATCATAGTCGACCCCCGCCTTGACCAACGGTTCCGAAAACTCAACACAGATCCGCGGCGCGGCGGCGTCGCTTTCGACAGAACTGTCGACCACGCGAAACCCGTATTTCCCGATGGCATCATTCAGTGCGGCCAGTACATCCTCGCGCGGTTGGATTTGCTCGGCCAGCCGCAGCACCGGGATCATATCGCGCCCACGCTCGACTTCCTCCAGGGCGCGGGCCAATGTCATCAGGGCGGCAACCTGCGTGCCGGGAGTATCGGCGCGCAGATAGCCATTGGTTGCGGCATTCAGCGCACGGTTGCGCAGATCGCGCCTTTCACTCCAGTCCGAAGAGTTTGTCTGCAACAACAGGCGCGCGTATTCCACCCACAGATCAGGCGCATCGCTGAGCGATACGGCCACACCAGTCCAATTCATCGCCTGCCGCGGGCTGCTCGCGCTGCGCGCCGCGTCCAGAACAGCCTGCAGGTCGTTACCCTGTGCCATATGCAAAAAGCCCAGATCGCGCGCCTGATCTGCGGCCTGCTTCAGGTCAGCAGTACCAAGTACATTCAACGCATTTGCACGCGTTTTTGCCAAAGTTTGGGTCTGATCTAGAGTAAGCACCTTCTGCGCAGACACAGCCCCCTGATAGGCCTCTTGCCGGTTTACACCGCTTTTTGGAAAACAGGCATTGGATCGGGTGTTGTAGGTGAACGCGGTGCAAAGTGTATTGGCGGAACAAGCCTGAATGCAGGACTTCAGATCGGTATCGAAAAGGGCGTCCAGATCCGAGCCATAAAAATCTGCGTCCCGTGTCGTGATGTAGCGGAAATCAGGCACTGCATCCTGCGCCTGGGTGGCGCCGGGCTGGACCAATAGTGAAAAGACGTAAGTTATTGAAATAAAAACAAAGCGGCGCATGGTGCCCTCCTCTTTGGGCACAGCGTTGCATGGTGTGCGCCTGTTGTGCAACGGCTTAAACAGTTTTTCATCTTCCGCCGGGATGCTGGGCGCAGAGCGTTCTGGAATCAATCAAATGAGTCTTGCACATAAATTGGCACAGGAACGGCGCGCGCGTTTGGCAGCTGAACGGATGCTGGCCCTGAAACAGGCCGAGCTTTCGGCAGCCAATCGCAAACTGGGTCAACATGCCATGGCGTTGACCAAACGAATTGGCGAAACGCAGGCTGAGGTTGAAACCGTTCGGGATGAAAACGAAAAGGTCAAATCCGATCTCTGCTTGGCCAACGCCAAGATCGAGGTTGCCGAACGCCGTTTGTGGCACTCGATTCAGACAATTCAGGACGGATTTGCCTTTTTTGACGGTGACAACCGGCTGATCGGCGCAAACGCCGCGTATCTGAGCGTTTTTGAAGGCCTGGACGAGGTCGCGCCGGGAATATCATACCCGCGTATTCTGCATTTGCTGACGTCAGAAGGTATTGTCGATATCGGGGATGAATCCGCGGAAGACTGGCAGGCCAGAATGCTGGCCCGCTGGAGCCGCGCCAATCCGCCACCAATCGTTATGCAGCTTTGGAACGGTCACTATATCCGTCTGATCGACCAGCGTGGCAGCGGTGGTGATATGGTGAGCCTTGCTCTCAACATCACAGCGTCGGTCCGGCACGAAATCGAGCTTAAGGCGGCGCGCGAGCGAGCCGAAGCAGCAAACCGGGCCAAGTCGGCCTTTCTGGCCAATATGAGCCATGAAATCCGCACTCCGATGAACGGCATCGTTGGCATGTCCGAGTTGCTGGATGAAACACCGCTGGACGAAGAGCAGCGGCTATACGTCAACACGATCCGCAATTCGGGCGAGGCGTTGCTGGTCATCATCAACGACGTTCTGGACTATTCCAAGATTGAGGCGGACAAGTTGGCTCTGCACCCCGAGCAGTTCGATCTTGAACGCTGCATTCTTGAGGTTGCGATGCTGCTACAGCCCAGCGTGCGCGATAAGGGGCTGACATTGCTGGTGGATTACGACTTGTTCTTGCCAACCCTTTTTGTAGGCGATCCTGGTCGGATACGGCAGGTTTTGACCAATCTGGTCGGCAACGCCGTCAAGTTCACCTCCGAAGGCTACGTGCTGGTCCGGGTGACAGGGGTGCCCAACCCGGATGCGCAGATCTGCGACATCCATATCGCGATTGAAGACACCGGAATTGGCATCGAC
Organism: Ruegeria sp. AE4; assembly: GCF_056542185.1. Lineage (NCBI taxonomy): Bacteria > Pseudomonadati > Pseudomonadota > Alphaproteobacteria > Rhodobacterales > Roseobacteraceae > Ruegeria > Ruegeria sp. AE4. The sequence goes on from NZ_JBQFZK010000014.1 coordinate 47,675, forward strand.
GCCGAGAAAATCGACCACATATTTGGCGAGTTCAATCAGGTCGAAGACGAGCGTAACCGCCAGTTTGAAGGCACCGGGCTTGGCCTTGCCATCACCAAGCGGCTGATCACCTTGATGGGCGGCACGGTTTGGGTTGAAAGCGAACCGGAACAGGGATCCTGTTTCGGTTTTCGCGTGACACTGCCCACGGTAGAAGGCCCGCAACCCGAGCCTCCGAACCTGGCGGATTGTTTGAAACATGTCCTGCTGGTCGAAGATCTTGCCGTGAACCGGGCCATTCTTGCCAAACAGCTTGGACGACTGGGGGCTGAGGTGACGGTTTGCACGTCGGGGACCGAGGCGCTGTCACAGATGAATGATCAGATTGATTTGGTTCTTTGTGACCACGATCTGCCGGATATGGATGGGCTGGATCTTGCGGTCGCGCTCAGGGATCGCGGGTGGGGTGACATTCCGGTGGTCGTGATGTCTGCAAGCCCCGGTTTGATTCACGCGCATCCTGCCCGTGACCTGATCGACGGTGTCTTGCAGAAACCCATCCCTCGATCCGAGTTGTATGGCAGGTTGATGGCCCTCGACGGCTCATCGTTGGAAAGAGGCCCTTTGGATATGGGTAAAACAGTCTCTAAAAAGAGAGATTCTGAATCTGCGCACCCCCGACGCATGAGGGTTCTTGCCGCCGAGGACAACCGCACCAACCAATTGATCCTGAAGAAGATGGTCAAGGATCTGAATATCGATCTTCGCTTTGCCTCCAATGGGATTGAAGCGGTTGAGATCTATCAGGCGTTCGAGCCAGATCTGATCTTCATGGATATTTCAATGCCGAAGATGGACGGCAAACAAGCAACAGCGGAAATTCGCGGGCTTGAGGTTGCAACCGGTCGTCACGTTCCCATCGTTGCCCTGACGGCCCATGCCATGGCGGGGGATGATCAGGGTATTCTGTCAGCCGGCTTGGACCACTACCTGACCAAACCGCTACACAAGAACCGAATTCACCAGATGATCCTGCAACACCAACCCGATTGCGTCTGCTCGGTCGCAGACACCATGCCCAGTGTCAAAATCCGGCGTGAGCGGGGCGAAAACCCAAATCCGACCTCGTCGGGCTGACACTTCAGGCGTTTGCCATCGGGATGCAAGTTCAAGTGATCTGGGTTTCAGGCCGCATAAGGTCTGACGAAAACGGGCTTATCCGCTTCCGACAGATCAGGGCGGTATTCATAGCCGCCACTGTCGAAATCCAGCAGTCCCTTAGGGTCGGTCAAGCGGTGTTGGATGACATACCGCGCCATGGCACCGCGCGCCTTTTTGGCAAAAAAGCTCACAATCTTTGGGGTGCCGCCCTTATCTTCCATGAAGACCGGTGTGATGACGCTCAGGTTCAGGGCATTCAAATCCACCGCACCAAAATACTCCTGACTGGCACAATTCACCAGAATGTTGCTGTTAATCTCGGCACCTTGTGCATTCAGTGCCTTACTCAGCTGATCGCGCCAGTATTCGTAAAGGTTCTTCCCTCTTCGGGTTTTAAGCTTGCTGCCCATCTCAAGCCGGTAGGGCTGTATCGCGTCGAGTGGCCGCAACACACCATAAAGGCCGGAAAGGATGCGCAAGTGGTCTTGCGCCCATAACAGCTCGTCTTCGTCCAGCGAAGCAGCTTCAAGCCCTTGATATGTGTCGCCAGCAAAAGCAAGCGCAGCCGGGCGTGTGACCTTGGCGTCGGGTGCATCCGAAAAAGCGCGATACCGGTCGCGGTTCAGGCGTGCCAGATCGTCGCTCAGATCCATCAGTTTCTTCAGATCACTCAGCGTCAGGTTGCGAGCGGTTTTGGACAGCCGGATCGCATCCTCCTGAAAATCGGGCTGCGTTACCCCGACATTCCGCTCTGCCCAGTCCAGCCGTTTGGCCGGGGAAATCACGATCAGCATATCCGCCCTCTTTCTTGCCTGTTCGGGGGTATCTAGCCCGCCTCACGCAGCACGTCCAGAAAAGCGGCGCCAAACCTTTCGTGACATCGATCACCCAGCACCTGCGCAATCCCACGGGGATCGTCTGGGCGGAGTTGCGCAACTTTTGCCAATTGTGAGGCCGAGCAGGTCAGGGGCTTGTCGATCCCGGCTGGACCGCGCGACAGCAAGGACTGAACTTCCATCAAACGGTCGTAAATCTCACCCTGATTGCGGCCAGCCAGTTTTCGGCGCGCCGGATGAACACTTCTTGTTTCGCCCGCGATTACTTCAAGGAACGTATCGCCATAGCGTTCCAGCTTTTTGGCCCCAACACCGCCGATCCGGGCCATATCGTCCAGCGTTACAGGGCGCTTTTCCGCCATCTCGATAAGCGTACGGTCCGGAAAGATGACATAGGCCGGAACACGTGCAGCTTCAGACAGGGCACGGCGTTTGGCCTTGAGCGCGGATAGCAGCGGGGCGTCTTCTTCGGACACCATTGCCTTGACCGCAGGCCGACGGACCGCATTGCGCAGCGTATCCTTGCGCAGGTTGATTTGCGTCTCGCCTTTCAGAATTGGTTTGGCCGCTTCGGTCATGCGCAATGCGCCGTGACGTTCAGGGTCGGGGCGGACCAGATCGTGTCCCATCATCTGGCGGAAAATGGCCTGCCATTGCGGGCGCGTCCAATCCTTTCCGACGCCAAAAGTGGACAAATCCTCGTGGCGGCGGGCGCGGATTTTGTCGGTCTCATTTCCCAGCAGGATATCGATCAAATGGCCTGTACCGAACCATTCCTCGGTCCGCAGGATCGCGGACAGGGCCATGCGTACCGGAGTTGTGCCATCGAAAACTTCGGGCGGGCTGTCGCACAGATCGCATTTGCCGCAGGGTCCTGTGGTCTCGCCAAAGTAACCCAACAATGTCTGGCGGCGGCATTCTAATGCCTCGGCCAGACCCAGCAAGGCATTCAGACGCGCATGATCGGCCATGCGGCGCTCGGGCGGCGCTAGACCCTCGTCAATCTGTGATCGCCGCAGGCGAATGTCATCGGGGCCGAACAGGGTCAGCGTTTCGGCCGGGCCGCCATCGCGCCCGGCGCGTCCGATTTCCTGATAATAGGCTTCGATTGATTTCGGCAGGTCCGCATGGGCGACCCAACGGATATCGGGTTTGTCGATGCCCATGCCAAAAGCCACGGTTGCGACGACGATCAACCCGTCCTCGCGCGCGAAACGGGTTTCGACAATGCGGCGGTCCTCGGCCTCCATCCCGCCGTGATAGTGGCAAGCCGAGTGCCCCTCGGTGCGCAGGGCCTGAGCAATCACCTCGGTTTTGTTTCTGGTGCCGCAGTAAACGATACCCGACTGGCCTTTGCGTGCATCTGCGAAATCAAGGATCTGCTTGCGCGGCCCGTCTTTTGCGGCAAAGGCCAGATGGATGTTGGGCCGGTCAAATCCGCGCAGAAATTTGCGTGGCTCAATGCCATCGAACAGTTTTTCGACAATCTCATCCTGCGTTTCGGCGTCCGCCGTGGCGGTAAACGCGGCCAGCGGAACCTTCAGGGCGCGCCGCAACTCTCCGATCCGTAGGTAATCAGGGCGAAAGTCATGCCCCCATTGACTGACACAATGGGCTTCGTCCACGGCGATCAGGCTGACGTTGATCCGACGGAGCATCCCAAGCGCCGACCCGGCAGCCAGACGTTCGGGTGCCATGTAAAGCAGCTTTAGCCGCCCGTCCTCCAGCGCGTCCCAGACGGCCTCGGTTTCCTCGGGCGTGTTGCCGGATGTCAGCGCACCGGCCTCGACCCCGGCCTCTTGCAGCCCCCGCACCTGATCACGCATCAGGGCAATGAGCGGAGATATAACGACCGTCACGCCATCGCGGAGCAGTGCAGGGAGTTGAAAGCAAAGAGACTTCCCGCCACCTGTGGGCATGATCGCCAGCACGTTTTCACCTGCCGTCACGGCGTCGACAATCTCTTCCTGCCCGGGGCGGAAGGCGTCGAATCCAAAGACATCTCGCAGCAAGGGTGCGGCGTCGAACATATGCGGGGGTGCCCTGTTTTAAGGTTTATCTGCTCTTAAAACAGGACAATCACATACTAAGATTAAGTGAACAAGAGGTCAGTAGAAATAGGGCGCGTTGTTGATAAGGATGATCCGCAAGGCATAGACGCCGATCAGCACCACCAGCGGGGTCAAATCCAACCCACCCATATTGGGTAGAACGCGGCGGATCGGCCCGTAAATAGGCTCTAATATCCGATTTAATCCGTACCAGATTTGTGCAACCAGTTGTTGGTGCAGGTTGAGCACCTGAAAGTTGATCAGCCAGCTCATGATCACATGGGCCAGAATGATGAACCAGACAATGTCCAAGATCAGCAGCAGGATTTGGATCAGCGACAGCATGGGATCTCCGTTTTCTTGTTGGACGAGACCTAAGCACCCTTTCAGCAAAGAGCAAGTAGGCTGAACTCTGCGCTTGCGAATTGCCCCAAAGCCCCGTCTTATGACCGCAACAAGAAAACAGGGGCAGAAATGGCAGAAATATCCAAGCGCAGGCGTATCTGGGGCTGGTGGTTCTTCGATTGGGCCAGTCAGCCCTATCACACTCTTTTGGTCACGTTCGTGTTCGGCCCTTACTTCGCGGGCGTCGCTGCGGAATATTATCTGGCATCCGGCCTGGACGCGGGGTCTGCAGATGCACAGGCGCAGGTGGTTTGGGCCAACTGCATGACCATAGTTGGTTTGATTATTGCCTTCGGTGCACCGCTGATGGGGGCGATGGCCGATGTGTCGGGTCGGCGAATCCCCTGGATATTCGCCTTTTCCGTGATGTACGCAGTAGGTTCCGGCGCGCTTTGGTACACGATGCCCGATGGCTCGAACATGTGGTTGATGCTGTCTGCCTTTGGTCTGGGTTTCATCGGCGCGGAATACGCCCTGATCTTCATCAATTCCCAACTGCCCGATCTGGGTGATGACAGCGAAGTGGGCGAAATCTCCGGCTCGGGCTTTGCCTTCGGCTATTTCGGCGGCCTGATCTCGCTGGCGATCATGCTTGCACTGTTTGTGGAGCAGGCCAACGGCAAAACGCTGATCGGGATGGACCCCTTGTTTGGGCTGGATGCGTCGCAACAGCAGGGTACGCGGTTTGTTGGGCCGTTTACTGCGGGGTGGTTCATTCTGTTCATGGTGCCCTACTTCCTTTGGGTCCATGACGACGAAACGACAAACAAAAAGGGCAGCGTTGCCGATGCGCTGCGGCTGTTGGCAAAATCAGTGTCTAACCTGCGCCATCGCACCAGTTTGGCCAGTTACCTGGGCTCATCCATGTTCTATCGGGATGCGCTGAACGGGCTTTACAGTTTTGGCGGCGTCTATGCCCGGCTAGTGTTGGAATGGGACCTGATCAAGATCGGTGTTTTCGGCATCGTCAGCGTTCTGGCTGCAGCGGCATTTTCCTGGGTGGGCGGCAAGCTGGACAAGAAATATGGTCCCAAGCCCGTGATCATCGTTGCGATCTGGGTGTTGATCCTTGTCTGCATCACCATCGTTTCAATGGACCGGTCCCAGATATTCGGTATCGCCATGCCCGAAGGGTCGGGCTTGCCGGATATGGTTTTCTTTGGTTGCGGTATCCTGATCGGAGGCATGGGCGGCATTCTGCAATCCTGTAGCCGGTCGATGATGGTCCGGCATACGGACCCGGCAACCCCCGTCGAAAGCTTTGGCCTTTATGGTCTGTCGGGTCGTGCCACCGCCTTTGCTGCGCCACTTCTGATCGGGATCGCCACCACGGTGACAGGAAGTGCTCGTCTGGGGGTGTCACCCATCGTTCTGTTGTTTATTCTGGGTCTATTCCTGATGCGCTGGGTGAGACCGGAAGGGGATCAGAGCAGATGATAATAAAACGTTTTTTGGTAATTTTGGCGGCGCTTGCTTTTGCAGGCACTGCGACGGCAGAACCGCTGGCAAAGCAGTTGTTCGGGGCGCAGAAACAAGGTTCACAGCAAAAACCGGCCGCTTTCGGCAGTTATTCGCGCGGATGTGCTGCGGGGGCAGTTCAACTGCCTGAAACGGGGCCTACTTGGCAGGCGATGCGCCTGTCGCGTAATCGCAACTGGGGGCATCCGCAGACGATTGACTACGTGCAGGACCTCAGCAGGTTTGCAGCCAGTCAACCGGGATGGAACGGTCTCTATATAGGGGATATCAGCCAGCCACGCGGCGGGCCGATGACCTCGGGCCATCGCAGCCATCAGCTGGGGCTGGACATCGATATCTGGATGCTGCCGGGCGAAAACATGCGCCTGAGCCGCAAGTCACGCGAAAACATCTCGTCCATCTCTCTTCGTCGTTCCAATGGCGCTTACGTCAACGGCAACTGGACCAAGCAGCATCATGCACTGTTGCGTGAAGCGGCAAAAGACAAGCGTGTGGCCCGGATTTTCGTGTTTCCCGGGGCCAAGGTTCAGATGTGCGATGACGAAAAAGGCAATCGCGCCTATCTGCGGAAAATCAGGCCCTGGTGGGGGCATCACTATCATTTCCACGTGCGCCTGAACTGCCCCAGAGGGTCAAAGGGTTGCGTGAATCAAGACCCACCCCCCAAAGGCGATGGCTGCGCCGAGGCCCGGCAATGGGTGCAAAACATTTTGAACCCGCCGCCACCCGATCCGAATGCACCGCCGCCGAAGAAACGCCGGGAATACGTTCTGGCCGACTTACCGCAACAATGCTCCGCCGTTTTGCAATCCAACTGAGTGCTGCGCTGATCCTTGCCCCGGTGGCTGCTGCGCTGGATGTGAAATCCGCTGCCCACTTGAACAGTTTCGCGTGGCACTATCCAGCAAGTTGGTTTGGCGGGTTTTCTGCGCTTCACGTCTCGGATGACGGACGCCAGATGATTGCGCTTAGCGACCGGGCGCGGATCGTGACCGCGCGGATTGAGCGGCGCGAAGGCCGGATCGCGGATATTAACGTACTTGGTCAATGGCCGGTGCTGTCCAGCAATGGGCATGTCATGAAAGGCGGCGTCGGCGATTCCGAAGGCATCGCGGTGACGCCGGATGGCGGGATATTCATCTCGTTCGAAGGGGTGCATCGTGTCGCCTATTACCCTGCACCGGGCTCAAGCGCGCGTGTGTTACCTCGCCCGAATGCGTTTCGGGACCTTGCCGACAATGGTTCTTTCGAAGCTCTGGCCATTGATGGGCGCGGCTGGCTTTACACTTTGCCGGAAAAGAACCGCACCGCTAAAGGGGACATTCCGGTTTACCGTTGGAATGGCGGCACATGGTCGACCCCGTTTGTTCTGCCACAGCGCAGCGGCTTTAAACCCGTTGCCGCGGATTTCGGTCCCGATGGACGGTTCTACGTTTTGGAACGCAAGGTATCCTTGGTCGGTTTTCGATCGCGACTGCGGCGATGGGACGTGGTAGACGAGAAACCAGGCACCGAGGAAACCCTGTTCGAAACCGGAACGGGCGCGCATGACAACCTCGAAGGATTGTCGGTCTGGCGCGACGGGCAGGGCCGGTTGCGCGCCACGATGATTTCAGATGACAACTTTCTGGCGTTGCAGCGGACCGAACTTGTGGAATACCTGCTGCCCGATTGACAGAGCGCAGGCAAAGGTCTAAAGGCACGGCTTGCCTTGGGACGGTCCCTTGGCCAAGTCGCCGCTACCTTGTCAAAACGGGCATCAAAACATGCAACGTAACTTCATTCCCGGCATTATTGCCATGGCCACCATTGTTGTGGCCTCGAACATTCTGGTCCAGTTCCTGATCCTTGACGGGCTGCTGACATGGGGTGCTTTCACCTATCCGCTGGCCTTTCTGGTTACAGACATCATGAACCGCGTCTATGGCGTGGGTCCGGCCCGTAAGGTCGTGTTTGCCGGCTTTGTCACCGGTGTTATCTGTTCGCTGATCGGCAGCCAGATCATGTTGCAGGGTGACGGGTTCACCTATGCTGCCGTACCGCTGCGCATCGCCGTTGCATCGGGAACCGCCTTCCTGATCGCGCAACTGACGGATGTCACCGTGTTCAATTCCCTGCGCGGTGGTCGCTGGTGGCGTGCACCGCTGGTGTCGACGCTGGTGGGGTCGGCACTGGATACCGCGATCTTCTTCACCCTCGCCTTTTCGGCTTCGGTCACCTTCTTCGGCGCCAATGCTGACGCCGCAATCAACTGGGCGTGGGAACCTGTTCCGTTCATGCTGTCCGGCCCGATGGCACCACTTTGGGTGACGCTGGCTTTTGCGGACTGGTTGGTGAAGCTTTCACTGGCGCTGATCGCCCTGATCCCGTTCAAGGTGATCGTTGCGCGGCTGACTGTGCAGCCTGTGTAAAAAAACGCTTTGAGAATGGCACAACTTGTGGCACGCTTCTTTTCAACCGCAACAGATAGAAAAGGAGGTGATCCAGTGTCAAGAAAGAGATTGGAGAGAGGTGTCGGAACAACCGGGGGGATCGCCCGTTAGGGCAGCCCTTGGCGGAGCGCTCGCTCCGGCTGGTCGATTGATCTAACCGACCCGACCTCCTGAACTTTCGAAGGGCCGTCCCGCTGGGGCGGCCCTTTTTGATCCCTTCACTTTCTGGGGGTGTTCAAAACTTACCGTGCGCGGAGGCTGGCTGCGTTTGACGCAGCATAAAGCTTGGTCGCGGCAACGGCGTGAATACGTGTCGTCAAAGCTTCGGTGTCTGGCCGCGTGCACTTGATGTCTGGCAAAGCTGCCGCGCGGCCTGACCCGGATATCCTTCTTCCTCGCTTTCATCGAACACGACATAGGCGGCATAAGCGAATCTGGGTGCCATTTCGATCAACTTGAGCCAGCCTTTGCGAAGTTCCGGTTCGACAACGCGCCGTGGGAAGTATCCGGCCGAGGGAACCGACCGAAGATATTGCAGGCCGAGGGTGCCAATGCCCAGCTGAAGGCGCGGAGCATCAAGTTCCGGAAAGTTCAACATATGATCGGCGCGAAACTCCGGGCCCCAGTCTATCAGGACATAAGCGTTGCCCAGATCAGCGGGCAGGGCTTCCGGGCCGCTGCTGACAAGAACAAACTCGTCCTCGAAAAGCTGGAGCGCGGACAAGCCCGGTGCGTTTCGCGGCCGGTACATGATGGCAAGACCCAGGCTGCCTTCCTCGATTTCGCGCGTGAGTGTTTCCGACGAGGCCGCTGTCGCCCGGATGGCGACGTCAGGGAGTGCCGCCATCAACTCGGGCAGGGCGTTGATTAGATAGCCGTCCCAAAGGCTTGGTGTTGCGCCGATTTCCAAGGCGGCTGCCATCGAAGCAGGCAGACCGGCATCCAGCTTAGCCTGGGTCCACGTTCGCACCAGAACCTGCGCATGTTTGAGGAAATGCCGCCCGGCAATGGTCAGGGTCGCACCAGACTTGCTGCGTTCAAAAACGGGCTGTCCAAGCTGTTGTTCGAGCGTTCGAATCCGCATGCTGACAGTCGATTACGTAACATGGACCTTGTCCGCTGCGTCAAGAAAAGTACCGGTTTCAACGACCGCAAGGAAAGTTCGGGCGAGCTCAATGTCCATCGTTCACCTATTTGAATATTCGATATTATGGGTGATATAAATTCGTTATTCAACGCTATGCGGATGTGCGATATATGCTGCGTAGCGCGAAAGTGCCCCCACCGGATCGGACCGCCAATCAACAGTTTTCATCGTATAGTGGACAACCCGATCTGCGGAACAGGTGTAATCTGTCTGCCGTAGATAAGCCTCCGACACCCAAGCGCTGCACCAACCCCTCAATGGGTAAACTGCCCTTTCCCTGATGGAGAACAAAATGAGTCGAGTTTCTGTTGTTGCTCTGCTCGCGTCATTCCTTGCCCTTCCGGCCGCTGCCTTGCCGGTAGGACTGGACACGGACGGTGATGGTCTGGCTTCGCTGACCGAGCTACAGACAAAGTATCCCGATATTACCAGTGAGAGCTTTGCCGAAATTGACACGGATGCCGACGGTTTCGTCAATGACGAAGAAATGGTCGCTGCGGTCGAGGCAAAGTTGCTTCCTGATCCCAAAGGTGACGAATAAGCCAGGGTTGCCAAGAACATGAGAAACCCCTCTCCACCCTACAGGTGGATGCTTGCCGGAATGGGTATCTGGTTAGTGCTGTCCCCATTTGTACTGTTCAGCCAGAAAACCCTAGCTCACGGTTCGTCTGACCGTGAGTCGCTCGCCTTCATGACGATCGGTATTGGTGTGTTGGTCATGTCAGGCGCTAGCGGCCGGGGCCACCTTCTCGCACGGGTGGCTCCGGTATTGGCGGTCGGGGCATTGCTGATCGCCGCGCCCGAGGTGCTGCATTTTACCGGTCATGGTGTGGCAGTGGCAAATGCTTGGCTCACGGGATCTGCGCTGATCGCGCTCGCCGCTTGGGAGGCGCTGGCGAGCAACAGATTGCGTGCGATCCTGTAGGCTGGCGCGGGGCAGGCAACTGCCCCGCGTTTCTTTTGGCTCCGGCGTCTAAATGATCTCGTCCTCATCGAACATCGGATCGCCGTCAAGCTGGCTGGCAATTGTATCGACCCGCATTTCGACATCCGAGCCGGTCGTTTCCGCAATATGAAACAACGCGTCACCTTCATGAACGACAGGCAGATTAGTGCGCCCCACGATGATACCCGTGGTTTCGCAGATGATATCGGTCCTGAGTTCTCCGAACGGGTCGGAAATGCGTCCAAGCAGGTCACCGGCGGCCACGTATTCTCCGGTCGCTTTGAAAGTCCGCAACAGGCCACCGGCGGGCGCGCGCATCCATGAGCTTGACCGGACATGGACAGGCTTTTCGCGCACAGCGGCGATGCCACGCTTGGCAACCATGCCCTTTGCGTTCATCACCCGAAGGATGCCTGCAACCCCCGCCCGCGCAGACAGTTCGTCGAAACGCAGACCCTCACCGCCCTCGAACAGCAGGATATCCACACCACGCTCTTGCGCGGCCTTGCGCAGTGACCCGTCGCGCAGCTTTGAAATCATCACCACGGGCGCACCGAAGGCATCCGCGTATCTAAGGGTGACATCCGAAGCCGGAGAGACGCGGATCTGCGGCAGATTGGTGCGATGAATCGCGGCAGAATGAAGATCGATCCCCAGGTCCGACCGCTCGACGATCTCGGTCATGAAAAGATGCGCCAGCCGACCGGCCAGCGACCCCCCCTCGCTGCCGGGGAAGGAACGGTTCAGGTCGCGCCGGTCGGGAAGGTATCGGGAATGTGTCATGAAACCAAAGGCATTCACGATCGGGATAACCAGCAAGGTACCCGCAAGCTTGTCAAGTTGTGGCGCCCGAAGCAGTCGCCGCGCGATTTCCACGCCGATCACTTCATCGCCGTGAACGGCGGCACTGACGAACAGGACCGGTCCGGGGCGGCGACCGTGAACCACGTGTACTGACATGCTTACCGGCGTGTGATCCGACAGTACGCTAACCGGCAAATCCAGAGTGGTTCGTGTGCCGGGCGGTACGCGAAAACCTCCGATTTCAAAGGGACCGCGCATCACCTTTACCCACGGCCTCGTGTCTTTGTGTTGCCTTTGGCTGCATTCTTTTCGAGAAACTCGATGATTTTGCCCGCGACATCAATGCCGGTGGCCTTTTCAACACCTTCAAGCCCGGGCGAAGAGTTTACTTCCATCACCACGGCGCCGTGATTGGCGCGCAGCATATCGACACCGCACACATTAAGACCCATGGCCTTGGCCGCACGCACGGCTGTCGAGCGTTCCTCGGGTGAGATTTTGATAGGCTTGGCGCTGCCACCCCGATGCAGGTTTGATCTGAACTCGCCCTCTGCCCCTTTTCGTTGCATCGCCGCGATCACCTTTCCACCGACCACAAGCGCACGAATATCCGTGCCGCCTGCTTCCTTGATGAACTCCTGTACCATGATGTTGACCTTGGCGCCGCGAAACGCCTCGACCACGGATTTTGCCGACCGGTTTGAATCCGCAAGCACCACTCCGATGCCCTGCGTGCCCTCCAGCAGCTTGACCACCAGCGGAGCGTCCCCCGCCAGTTTGAGAACTTCGTCGGTCTGTTTCGGGTCATGCGCGAAGGTGGTGACCGGCAATCCGATCCCGTCACGTGCCATCAGCTGCATGGACCGCAACTTGTCACGGGATCTGCCAATTGCAACCGACTCGTTGAGCGGAAATACACCCATGATTTCGAACTGCCGCAACACGGCCAGCCCATAGAATGTGACCGAAGCGCCGATCCGTGGGATCACCGCGTCATAGCGCCCAAGCTTTTTGCCGTCGTAATAAACCTCGGGTCGGCGCGACGCGATATTCATGTAACAGCGTAGCGTGTTCACGATATCCAACTGGTGCCCGCGTTGTTCAGCAGCCTCTTTCAGACGCTGGTGGGAATACAGGTTTGGATTTCGGGCAAGCATGACAAGCTTCATTGATGTCGTCCTTCTGCGTCCTTGGATCTTGTCTTGCTCTTCATCTTTTTCGGGTCTTTTCGTGCATCCAGAAGATATGAGTGGCCGGGATCGACAAGGATCCCGCGCCGTCGAATGGCGGTACGGCCAAGGATCAGATCAAACTCCATCCTCGCGCGATTGGCCAGCGAAACGTCGATCAGCCAGCGATGCCGTCCAAGCAGAAGTTGCGTTCTGACAATCAACCGGCGTTCCGGAATGCCACCAGTGTTCTTGATTTCCCGCTCGTCTACAACCCGCGTGCGCACCCGACCCGATGAACGGCGGTTATGGACCGGGATCATGAACTCGACCCATCGTTCGCCATCAACCTCGAACACGGTCTGGTCCACGGCATGCAGGGCCGCGGTTCTGGCGCCTGTGTCTATCTTTGCTGGAATATGCTCGATCCCGAACTCGGGCAGGCTGATCCGCTCGCGCCATCCTATGACTTCGGGGTATCCTGTTTGTTTAGCCATGGCGACTAAGCCACGCAGTCATCATTGGCGCGCCGGTAATTCACAAACGAATTCGCGCTCATCACAACGTAAAAACTATCCATATCGATTAACACATACCCAAGTTCAAAAAGTGCGATCGACAGGGCGCGGATATCTGCTTCATACAAACGCCTGCGCCCGGCGATCCGACGCACCAGCTTGTCCGGAATGCGATACCGTCCGCTGGCCTTGCCGCCAAACTCCTGATCGTACAAGACGGCCAGACGTTCGGCTGCGGCGGATATCCAGTCATTTTCCTGCATGCACTTTCTTACAAATCAAAAATTTTTTTGTCTATAGGCAAATAATTTCTGCTATATCGGCGTAAGTTAAGAATCTATACCCCCACAGGTCGGCGGATGAGCGATACGGACTCCTTACCAAAGGAAACAGGGACGCAGCTTCAGCTGGCGTTGGAAAATCGCGACGGGGCGGCGCTGGCAGACCTGCTTGATCCGCTTTCGTTAAGCGATGCACTGCGGGAATTGCTCAACCTGCCCGTTGACCAGCGAAGCGCCGCGCTCTCGTTGCTGCCACCGGAACGTGCGGCCGAACTGGTCGAAGAAGCGCCAAACGCGCTGGCGGTCGATCTTGTCGAACGCTTGGTATCCGATCAGGCCGCCGAGATCATCCTTGAGCTGGATTCCGACATTCAGGCGGATGTGATCGGTGAACTGGAAGACGCCGATGCAGAAGCGATCCTTGCCCGGATGGACCCGGAAGATGCGGCGGATGTCCGGCGGCTGGTTGAATATGACGACGATGTCGCCGGTGGTCTGATGGTGGCCGAAGCCTTTACCTTTTCCGATGGCGATACAGTCGGAAAGGTTTTGCGGCGTTTCGCTCATGAAGAATACGATCTGGAACGTTACCGTGGCCAGCACCCCTACGTTTTGAATTCCGATGGCGTGCCTGTCGGAGTGCTGTCCTTACGCAGCCTGCTGTCCACACGGCGAAGCATCAAACTCACCGATATCATGGTGCCCCCTATCACGGTTCCGGCCAGCATGCCGCTGGAAGAACTGGAGGACCTTTTCGATGAGCACCCTTTTCTTGGGTTGCCGGTTGTCGAAACGGACGGGAATCTTGTGGGTGTCGTTTCCCGCTCTGCCGTGGATGAGGCCCTGCTAGAGCGCGCGGAATCGGCAAGCCTGAAACGTCAGGGTGTCTTTGGGGACGAACTGCGATCGATGCCCTTGCCGCTCAGGGCGCGGCGGCGGCTTCAATGGCTGTCGGCCAACATCGTGCTCAACGTGATCGCGGCCAGCGTGATTGCCGCCTATGAACAGACCCTTGCCGCCGTGATCGCTCTGGCTGTGTTTCTGCCGATGGTCTCGGATATGAGCGGTTGTTCCGGCAATCAGGCCGTTGCTGTCAGCATGCGCGAGCTGTCGCTTGGTCTGGTTCGGCCCATTGATGCTATGCGGGTCTGGTTAAAAGAGGTCTCGGTCGGCATCATCAACGGCTGTGTCCTTGGCCTGCTAATCGGACTCGTTGCTTGGATGTGGAAAGGAAACCCGTTTCTGGGTTTGGTGATTGGCGGCGCGCTGGGCCTGAACACGATCATCGCGGTATCGATCGGTGGCGTTCTGCCATTGTTGTTAAAGCGCATCGGTCAGGACCCGGCGGTCGCCAGTGGCCCTTTGCTGACAACGATCACTGACATGGCGGGTTTTTTTCTGGTCCTGAGCCTTGCAACGGCGATGATGCCGCTCCTGAATTAGTGTTTTTCATGCGCCCTGATCAACACAAGGGTCGGGCGCTCAGCCACGAGGAAGACATGACGATCTCAAGCATTGTCAAAACGCAGAACCTGAAAAAGCCGCCATTTTGCGATACTGACACAACGGTGTTCGATGCGGCCGTCACCATTGCGTTGCTGGACGTGAATGCGCTGGCGGTTCTCAGCGATGGGAAGCTGGTCGGGATTATCACGGATCATGACGTGCTGCTGTGCCTGGCGGATTCCGGCTCGGCTTTTTACAAGCAGACTGTGGGTGACTGGATGACGGAAAAACCCGTCACCTGCGCGCTGGGCTCGAAGTTGTCCAATGGCCTTAATCTGATGGCCAAACACAAGATCCGAAACCTTGTCGTAACTCAGAATGGAAAAGCAATTGCCGTTGTGAGCAGTAAAGAAATCCTGGCACGGGTGCATGAGGAAGACGAGCTGGAGCTGAAGGTGTTGCGCGATATCGCCCGCGGGGCTCAGGGCCAGTCAATAGCCTGACACCGCGGTTCCATGTCTGCTCACTCTCTATTCAGGGCCGCTAAGGAAGGTCACTGTTGAAGATGGAAATGCTGACTTTCCAGGTGCCGTCCGTCTGGCGTTTCAGGACGTTCACAAACTTCCCTTTTTCCGGCGGATCAGAGTCAGCAAATGCAAAGGATCCGACCTGATAGGCGGTATCACTATCGACACCGAAATCGATCAACTCATTTGTATGTGTTCCGCCGATGTTTTCCTTCATTCTTTCCTTATAGGCTTCGATGAACGCTTCGCGCCCGCGCAGCAGGGGCTCGCCGGGCGCCAACAACATGACGTCTTCGGTAAAGAACGCAGCTGACGCGAACAAACGTCCCGGCCACCGCCAGGATTCTGAATTGCGCGACCTGCCAAAGCAGGCTTGATCGCACATATGCACTGCGTTAGGCACCGAGGATGAGGAGACTTGCTGAAATGCTGTGCCGCAATGGCTTACGCCCGCCCGCATGTTGCGGGTATCCGACGGCACGGGTCGGGATCGCGACTCTTCTTTTTCATTCGCCCAAGTCACCAAGCTGACACTGCCATGCTGCACATCACCGATGATATCGCGCTGCAAGACTGGGAAATGACCGAAAGCTTTGTACGGTCGTCCGGTCCCGGAGGGCAGAATGTCAACAAGGTGTCGACCGCAGTCGAGCTGCGCTTCGAAGCTGCACGCTCGCCGTCCTTGCCCGATCCGGTCAAGGCCCGGTTAAAGCGACTGGCCGGGCGACGCTGGACCAAAGACGGCGCAATCATCATTCAATGTGAGGAAACACGCTCGCAGGCCCGCAACCGTGAAATCGCGCGCGCAAGGCTGGCAGAACTGATCTCCCGCGCGCTGGTCAAACCTAAACGGCGGATCGCAACGAAACCGACCTATGGCTCGGTCAAGCGTCGGCTTGC
Organism: Ruegeria sp. AE4; assembly: GCF_056542185.1. Classification (NCBI taxonomy): domain Bacteria; kingdom Pseudomonadati; phylum Pseudomonadota; class Alphaproteobacteria; order Rhodobacterales; family Roseobacteraceae; genus Ruegeria; species Ruegeria sp. AE4. The sequence goes on from NZ_JBQFZK010000014.1 coordinate 63,756, forward strand.
CGCGAAAAAGGCGCGTGGCGACGTCAAGGCGCTGCGGGGCAAGGTGTCTGAAGATTGATCTGGCATCTTGCCGGGGCGTTGATAGTCTGGCCCGCAAAGGCTGCAAAAGGGTAACGTCATGAGGCTGGAGGGAAAAACCGCAATCGTCACCGGCGGCGCATCCGGGTTCGGTGCGGGGATCGTGCAGAAATTCCAAGCCGAAGGCGCACGCGTCATGATTGCGGATATCAACGGTGACGCAGCCGCTGAGATGGCGGCGCAACTTGGGGCCGGGGCATTGGCGCATCAGGTCGACGTCGGCGACGGGGCTTCGGTTCAAGTGATGGCGGACACGGCACTTGCCGCCTTTGGGGCGCTCGATATTCTGGTAAACAATGCAGGTGTCACCCACTTGCCAACCCCTCTGGAAAACGTCACCGAGGATGATTTCGACCGGGTCTTCAACGTGAACATGAAGTCCGTCTATCTGACCGCCCGGGCATTTGTTCCCCATATGAAGGTGCGCGGCGCGGGCGCAATTCTGAACGTGGCCTCGACAGCGGGCCTGTCACCGCGCCCGAATCTGAACTGGTACAACGCGTCCAAAGGGTGGATGATCACGGCAACCAAAACTATGGCGGTCGAACTGGCCCCAACCGGCATTCGCGTGAACGCGATCTGTCCAGTCGCGGGTGAAACACCGCTGTTGAAATCTTTCATGGGCGAAGACACGCCCGAGATTCGCGCCAAGTTCCTGGCGACCATCCCATTGGGACGGTTTTCAACACCCGAAGACATGGCCAACGCCGCCTGTTTCCTGTGTTCGGACGAGGCCAGCATGATCACCGGCACCGCGCTCGAGGTTGATGGCGGCCGATGTATCTGATCCGCTCTTCATCTGGCCAAAAATATCCCCGCCGGAGGCAGCGCGCGCCCGCGCGCTTCCCCGCACCAATCCCGAGTTCAAGATGATCCCTGGACCAAGAAACCTGATTACCGATGTCCCCGGCCTGAAGGTTGGAAACGCACAGGACGACGCTCTGAAGTCCGGGACCACGGTTCTCACGGCAGATAAACCGTTTGTAGCGTCGGTCCATGTGATGGGCGGGGCACCGGGTACGCGCGAAACCGATCTGCTTGCGCCTGACAAAACCGTCACAGGGGTGGACGCGCTGGTTCTGTCCGGCGGATCGGCATTTGGACTGGACGCCTGCTCGGGTGTTTCAGATGCGATGCGGGCCGAAGGGCGCGGATTTCCCGTTGGGTCCGCGAAGGTTCCGATCATTCCCGGCGCGATCCTGTTTGATCTGCTCAATGGCGGTGCAAAGGATTGGGCGGAAAACCCCTATCGTGCGCTGGGGCGAGCCGCTTATCTGGCCGCTTCAAAAGATTTTGATTTGGGGTCCGTCGGGGCGGGCACCGGGGCGTTGGCCGCAATGCAGAAGGGCGGGCTTGGCTCTGCTTCGTCCATTCTGCCTGATGGGGTCACGGTCGGGGCCCTCGTTGCGACGAACCCGCTGGGCAGTGTCACAACACCGGGTGACCGGCACTTTTGGGCGGCACCCTTTGAACAAGGTGCAGAATTTGGCGGGCTGGGCCCCGATATGTCGCCGGATCAAAGCCGGATCCGCCCCAGCCGCAAAGCGATGGCCATGAGTCCAGCGCAACCCGAACAGACAAACACGACCATCGCCATCGTTGCCACGGATGCCGCATTGACCAAACCACAATGCCAAAGATTGGCCGTTGCCGCCCACGACGGAATTGCCCGGGCGATCCTTCCCGCACACACACCCGGCGACGGTGATCTGGTTTTTGGCATCAGTACCGGCGCCCGCCCCATCGCATCCGAGGCCGATCTCGCTCTGATCGGGCACGCGGCTTCGCTGTGCCTGTCCCGCGCCATCGCGCGGGCGGTTTATCTGGCGACCCCGGCGGAAGGAGACCTGTTGCCCTGCTGGACCGCTGTACATGACTTAAGTTAAGGACACACCATGTGTCGCAGTGGCACTGTAGATGCGCGCGGCAATCCGCGCGTTGACACTTTTATGCGCCGGGGGTCCATTCGGTGCAGCCAATTTGTATCGGAGCACAAGCTATGAATCGTATCCTCACTATCGCAATCGCTGGCCTGCTGGCGCTGCCCGCCCATGCCGAAGGCGATGCCGAAGCCGGTGAGAAAGCTTTCAACAAATGCAAGTCCTGCCACATGATCGCTGACCCGGCCGGAGAAGTCATTGTCAAAGGCGGAAAAACCGGTCCCAACCTCTTTGGTGTCGCCGGCCGCACTGCCGGAACCTACGAAGACTTCAAATATGGCGACAGCATCGTCGCAGCCGGTGAGAAGGGTTTGGTCTGGGATGAGGCCTCCTTTGCGGAATACACGCAGGACCCTAAGGGCTTCCTGAAATCGTATCTGGACGACACCGCTGCCAAGTCGAAAATGACCTTCAAACTGAAAAGCGGCGGTGAAGACGTCTACGCCTATATCGTCAGTGTATCAGGCGAATAAACGCTAGCATTGTGCACCCATGCACAAGGACCAAAGGCCGCAGCCCCTGCGGCCTTTGGTGCGATTGATACCAGTGTAGAACAGCGCCACTTTGGTATCTGACGGCAAACCGCAGAGTGTGCCGCAACGCCAAGCCGACCCGGCAACAGCTAAACCCAACATCAGCGCCCGTCAGGCGGATTGGCAACAGGAGAGGACAGATGGGCATTATGATCCCGGCTTGGGTCAATGGTGAATTGACCCCGGTAGACAAACTTGAAGCTCACGAAAAGGGCCTCAAGCACAAGGCCGTGTCGGTGTTTGTCGTTAGGGGCACCGAGATTTTGTTGCAGCGTCGGGCGCTGGGCAAGTACCACACGCCCGGCCTGTGGGCGAACACTTGCTGCACACACCCCGACTGGGACGAAAGCTCGTCAACCTGCGCCGTGCGCCGTTTGAACGAAGAACTGGGGATCACAGGTCTTTATCCTGAATACCGTCACCGTTTGGAATACCACGCCGATGTTGGGAACTGCATGGTGGAAAACGAAGTGGTCGACGTTTTTCTGGCCCATGTGCGCGGACCGCTGAAAATCGCGCCTGATCCGGACGAAGTCATGGATATCCGCTGGATCGACTACCATGACCTGTTGGCCGAAGTGGCCCGCCACCCGGATCGGTTTACACCGTGGCTCAAGATCTACCTGCACAACCATGCGGACACGATTTTCGGCCCGGACCTGATCATTTCAGCTAAATCCTGAGGCACACCGAAAATCCCTGCCTTGCAAGGGCGGCCCAAGCCGCCTAAATCAACGCGTCATGGCCAAGCAGAAGACAGACCCGAATTACAAGGTAATCGCCGAAAACCGGCGCGCCCGCTTCGATTACGCAATCGAAGAGGACATTGAATGTGGCATCATCCTGCAGGGGTCCGAGGTCAAATCCCTGCGCGCGGGCGGCTCGAACATCGCCGAAAGCTATGCCACGGTCGATGACGGAGAACTGTGGCTGGTCAACAGCTATATCGCGCCGTATGAGCAGGCCAAGATGTTCAAGCATGAAGAACGTCGCCGCCGGAAACTGCTGGTGTCCCGCAAGCAGATGTCGAACCTGTGGAACGCGACGCAGCGCAAGGGCATGACGCTGGTGCCGCTGGTTCTGTATTTCAACCACAGAGGACTGGCCAAGATCAAAATCGGCATCGCCAAGGGTAAGAAAACCCACGACAAGCGCGAAACCCAGGCCAAGCGCGACTGGTCACGGCAAAAGCAGCGCTTGTTGAAAGATCACAGCTAGAACGCCATCGCCGCCTGAACCGCCCGTTGCCAGCGATCATAGGCCGCGTCGCGTTCGGCTTGCTCTTGCGTTGGCTCGAACCGGCGGTCCAGCGCCCATGTTTCGGCAAAACCGGCCTGATCCGGGTAAATCCCGGCTTTCATACCTGCCAGCCATGCGGCGCCTAGGGCGGTCGTTTCCTGCATAACCGGGCGATCCACCGGGGCACCCAGACAATCTGAAAGACCCTGCATGGTCCAGTCAGATGCACTCATCCCGCCGTCGACGCGCAAGATGACATCCGCCTCGGCCCCCCAGTCGCCCTGCATGGCGTGCCACAGGTCGCGGGTCTGAAAGGCGATGCTTTCCAGCGTGGCGCGGGCAATCTCGGCCCGGCCGGAATTGCGTGTCAGCCCGAACATCGCACCGCGGCAATCCGGCTTCCAGTAAGGAGCCCCAAGGCCCGTGAACGCCGGCACCAGAATCACATGCTGGTTCGGGTCGGCCTGCGCCGCCAGATCGCCGCTTTGCGGGGCCGAATCGATGATCTGCAACGCATCGCGCAGCCATTGCACGGCGGCCCCGGCGATAAAGATCGACCCTTCCAGCGCATAGGTGCGCTGACCGTCCAATTGGTAAGCGATTGTTGTCAGCAGGCGGTTTTTCGATTCAACCGGCTGCGCGCCCGTGTTCAGCAGCGCGAAACAGCCCGTGCCATAGGTGGATTTCATCATACCGGGCTGGAAACAGGCCTGACCGATGGTGGCTGCCTGCTGATCGCCTGCCACACCCAGAATGGGGATATTCCCACCAAGCAAGGTGGTTGCGCCGAAATCCGAGGCGCAATCCTGCACGGTCGGCAACATTTGAACGGGTACATCCAGCAATTCGCAAATCTCAGCGCTCCAGGCGCCTTTGTGAATGTCGAACAGCAGGGTGCGGGCGGCGTTGGTGGCGTCAGTGGCATGGACACGACCTTCGGTCAGACGCCAGATCAGGAAACTGTCGATGGTGCCGAACAGCAACTCTCCGGCCTCAGCCCGCGCGCGTGCGCCTGAAACGGTGTCCAGCAGCCATTTGACCTTGGTGCCCGAGAAATAAGGGTCCAGCAGCAGGCCGGTCTGGGCGGTGACGTCATCTTCACACCCGGCTTGCTTGTATCGGGCGCAGATTTCGGCGGTGCGGCGGTCCTGCCAGACAATCGCGTTATGGATGGCCTTGCCGGTCTGCTTGTCCCAGACCACGGTGGTTTCACGCTGGTTGGTGATACCAATACCCGTGATCTGGTCAGCCGAAACACCGGCGCTTTCCATCACCTCGCGACACACATGCATGACGCTGGACCAGATATCCTCGGGGTCGTGTTCAACCCAACCTTCTTGCGGGAAATGCTGGGGGAACTCCTGCTGAGCGGTGCCAACACGGTTCATCTGCCCGTCGAACAGGATCGCGCGCGAGGACGTGGTGCCCTGATCAATTGCCAGAATAAAGGTCATGTCCGCTCTCCCCGGTGTCATTTTGCGCGACTTTAGCGCAAACAACGGCGCCGGGGCCAGAGCAGAAATCAGACCGGATCGACGGGAATATTGTCGATCAGGCGGACGCCATCGGCCCAGGCCGTAACGAACAAGCGCGCGGGTTTGCTGGCATTGGGCAGGCTTTCCAGCGTCTCGGCGCAGCGCAGATCGATATATTCCACTTCGGTAAAACCAGCGTCCAGCAATGCGGCTTTTGCGTCTTGCGCCAGCGCCGCGAAATCCTTGCCAGCGGCAAGCTTATCTGCCACCCGCCGCATGATCTCGTTCATGCGGGACGCGACCTTTACACCCTCAGGCGACAAAAGCAGATTGCGCGACGACATTGCCAGCCCAGAAGGCTCGCGCACGGTTGGGCAGCCGACAACCTCGATGGGAATGTCCAGATCGCGGGCCATGCGGCGCACCACCAGCAGTTGCTGATAGTCTTTTTCCCCGAAGTAGGCTCGGTCCGCCTGCGTTTGCAGGAACAGTTTGGCCACTACAGTGGCCACGCCTTCGAAATGGCCGGGACGAAACGGGCCTTCCATCATGTCGGTCAAACCGGTCACGGATACCGTGGTGGAAAAGCCGTCGGGATAGATTTCCTGAGGGTCCGGCACATAGATCGCATCCACGCCATAAGGGGCCAGCTTTTGGGCGTCTTCATGTTCCGTGCGGGGATAGTTCGCCAGGTCTTCGGGGTTGTTGAACTGCTTGGGGTTCACAAAGATCGTCACGATCACCCGGTCACAGTTCTCCTCGGCGGCCTTCGCCAGCGACAAATGCCCTTCGTGCAATGCGCCCATGGTCGGAACAACGCCGATAACGTCACCTGCGCGGTGCCATTCTGTCGTCTTGGTTCGCAGTTCCGCCAGCGAGCGCAGGATCGGCGCGGTCACGTCTTTGGTCCTTTCGCCGGAGCCTGATCAGCAAACACATGTTCGTCTGCCGGAAATGTTCGCGCACGCACTTCGGCCGCGTAATCTGCGATGGCGGCTTCGGCCAACGGGCCAAGCTCGGCATAGCGTTTGACGAATTTGGGTTTGAAGGCGGTGAAAAAGCCAACCATGTCATCGACGACCAGAATCTGCCCGTCACAACCGGCTGACGCTCCGATTCCGATGGTGGGGATGGAAACCTGTTCGGTGATCCTGTCGGCCAGACCTTGCGGCACTTTCTCAAGCACCACGGAAAACGCACCGGCCTCGGCCACGGCGCGGGCATCTGCCATGACGGTTTCGGCCTGTTCGTCGCGCCCCTGCACCTTGTAGCCGCCCAGCGTGTTGATCGATTGCGGGGTCAGACCGATATGCGCCATCACCGGGATGCCGCGCTTGACCAGAAAGCGGATGGTTTCAGCCATCTCGACACCGCCTTCCAGCTTGACTGCCCCTGCACCGGTTTCCGCCATCAGCCGCGCCGCGTTGCGAAACGCTTGTGCCGGGCTTTCCTCATAGCTGCCAAACGGCATGTCGATGACCATCATCGCCGTGCTCAACCCGCGTGCGACGGCCTGACCGTGCAGGATCATCATCTCCATCGTGACACCAAGGGTGGATTCCAGCCCGTGCAAAACCATCCCGACGCTGTCCCCCACAAGAACAAAGTCACAATGCGTGTCCATCAGGCGCGCCATAGGCGTTGTGTATGCGGTCAGTGAGACCAGAGGCACGCCGCCTTTTCGGGCGCGAATATCTTCGGCGTTCGGGGCCTTTTTGCGGGCGGTGGCGCTCATGGTTGGCTCCTGCAGGGCTTATGTTGCAGTGCGGCATAGCAGATCGGCTGGGGCCAAAGAAACCCCGGTTGCGCGAACATTCCCTTGATTGACCTCAGGTTTAAAGGAACACTGCCGATAAAACGGCCCGAAAAACATGGGCGCAGATTTTCAGTTGGGAGAGTTCACATGACAAAACACGTGCTTCGGACATTCGCGTCGACCGTGGCGATCGGCGCCAGCCTGTTGGCGACGCAGGTTTTGGCCAAATCCGACATCACCATCGCCATGCAGCTGGAACCCCCGCATCTGGATCCGACCAGCGCCGCTGCTCAGGCCATCGATTCGGTTGTCTACACCAACATCTTCGAAGGTCTGACCCGTTTCATGGGCGACGGCTCGGTCGTGCCCGGCCTTGCGGAAAGCTGGGAGATTTCCGAAGACGGCAAAACTTATACCTTCAAACTGCGCGACGGCGTGACCTTCCATGACGGCACGACCATGGATGCCGAGGATGTTAAATTCACCCTTGACCGGGCCACGGCCGAGGACAGCGCCAACGCGCAGAAAGCTCTGTTTGCAGGGATCGAAAGCGTCGAGGCCGTGGATCCGCTGACAGTCAGGATCACCCTGGCCGATCCGAACGGCAATTTCCTGTTCAACCTTGCCTGGGGTGACGCGGTGATCGTCGCGCCTGAAAGCATCGAGAACATCAAGACAAACCCGGTTGGTACAGGTGCATTTACCTTTGGCGACTGGGTTCAGGGCGACAGCATAACACTGAACCGCAACCCCAATTATTGGGGCGATCAACCCGCTTTAGAGACTGCGACGTTCAAATTCATCTCAGACCCGACCGCCGCTTTCGCGGCCATGATGGCCGAAGACGTGGACGTGTTCGACAACTTCCCGGCACCGGAAAACCTGCCCCAGTTCGAGGCTGACCCGCGGTTTCAGGTTCTGGTTGGATCGACCGAGGGGGAAACGATCCTGTCCACCAACAACAAACAGCCGCCATTCGATGATATTCGGGTCCGGCAGGCGTTGGCCCATGCGATTGACCGGCAGGCCATCATCGACGGCGCCATGTTCGGGTACGGCACCCCTATCGGCACGCATTTTGCGCCACACAACCCCGCTTATGTCGATCTGACGGGCCAGTCCGCGTATGATCCCGAAAAGGCCAGGGCTTTGCTGGCAGAGGCGGGATTTGAAAACGGGTTCGAGACAACTCTGCACTTGCCACCGCCATCTTATGCGCGCCGGGGCGGTGAAATCATCGCCGCACAGCTGGCCGAGGTCGGCATCACGGCCGAGATCATCAACGTCGAATGGGCCCAGTGGCTGGAATCGGTGTTCAAGGGCAAGGAATTTGGTCTGACCATCGTCAGCCATACCGAACCGATGGATATCGGCATCTATGCGCGGCCCGACTATTACTTCCAGTATGACAGCATCGACTTTCAGACGCTGATGGAGACGCTGAACACCACCACCGACCCCGAGGAACGGACCCGTCTTCTGGGTGAGGCACAGCGCCTCATCTCGAACGATTATGTCAATGGGTACCTGTTCCAGCTGGCCAAGCTGGGCGTCGCCAAGGCCGGTGTTCAGGGCCTTTGGGAAAACGCACCAACTGCGGCAATCGACCTGACCGCCATTTCCTGGTCTGAATGACATCAGTTGACTGGGCCTGCTTAACGGGCCCAGTCTCACCATTGCGAAATGCGTTTCTAACGATCATGAAAAGCTTGTTTGCAGGTTTCGTTCTTTTGCTTTTCGCGTCTGTCCTTCCAGGCGCTGTTTTTGCGCAGGGCTTGTTCCAAGGGCAGCAGGATACGCTGGTGGGAACCCCGGACAACCCGCTGCAGGTCGGGGTTGGTATCAAGATCGACCAGATTACCGGCGTCGATCAGCAATCCGAAAACTATGGTGCCGTGGTTGTACTGCGGTTCGAATGGACAGACCCGGAACTGGCGTTTGATGCAGCAAGCCTTGGTCGTGATTTTCGGGTTTTTGAACCGCCCGCTTTCGTGCAATACGCCGCTGAGCTGGATGTGGTAACCCCGGCTTTTGTTATCCACAACCAACAGTCCAATCGATGGATTCATGAATCCGCAGTTGCCGTGCGTCATGACGGTCACGTGACTTTTGTCGAAAAATCCTCGCTGACCTTGCAGGCTCCGCATTTCAACTTTCGCAAATACCCGTTCGATACGCAGGAATTTCACTTTGAGGTCGTATCGGTGTTTCCTTCGCAATTCGTTCACTATCACGCGCTTGATGAATACTCCGGCCTGGGTGACATGCTGGGCGAAGAGGAATGGATACTTGGCAATGCCAGGGCTCTGACGTCAACGACGACCGGTTTGTCGGGAAACGAAAGCGACCGGGTCGAACTTGTCTTCGAAGGCACCCGGCACCTGACATATTACACCATCCGCATATTCCTGCCGATGCTAGTGCTGATCACGGTAGGATGGGCGCTTTTCTTTCTGGATGAATACCGAAAACGGATCGAGATCGCAGGCGGCAACCTGTTGGTCTTTGTGGCCTTCAACTGGGCCATTTCCGCCGACTTGCCCAAGCTTGGCTATCTGACGTTTCTGGATTTCATTCTGCAATGCATGTTCCTGATGACAGGAACGATTATCGTCTTCAGCGTGATGTTGCGTAAACTGAAAGTTTCCGGTCGGGAAGAGACGGCCAGAAAGCTCGACAATTACGCGATCAAATGGATTTACCCGTTGGGATATGCCGCCATCATCGGCTATGCCGTCGTTGTCTTTCTGATGACGTCTTAGGCGCTGAATCCCACATCTATGTGGTTCTGAAATCGCGTGTATAGCTTTGGCTACCGGCTGTTCTGACCCTTGTCGGCGCAGCAGGACGGCGTGGCGGACACCGCGCGCTGCCAGCAACAGTAAAAATCGCAAGATTAAGCATACCCTGCTGATTGTTGTGGTGTCTGATTCAACACAGCAGATGTCGGATTCAAGAGTATCCAAAACCCGCTTTTTCGCGGACTCTGAAAAAAAAGGTCCGATTCATGCGATACTCTGGTTTCAAGGTCATCAAAGAGGCTCTTACCGGGCACAAAGGGTGGACACCGGCCTGGCGCGAGCCGGAGCCCAAGCCACATTACGACATTGTCATCATCGGCGGTGGCGGTCATGGCCTTTCAACGGCGCATTACCTGTCAAAGGTATTTGGCCTCCGCAATGTGGCGGTGATTGAAAAAGGCTGGATCGGTGGCGGCAATGTCGGGCGCAATACAACCATTATCCGCTCGAATTATTTGCTGGACGGCAACGAACCTTTCTACGAGTTCTCGCTGAAACTGTGGGAAGGTCTTGAGCAGGACGTAAACTACAACGCGATGGTCAGCCAGCGCGGGATCATCAACCTGATCCACACGGACGCCCAGCGCGACGCCTTTACGCGACGGGGCAACGCCATGATCCTGAACGGCGCGGATGCTGAGCTGCTGGATGCCGAACAGGTGCGCAAGGAATACCCATTCCTGAACTTCAACGATGCCCGGTTCCCGATCAAGGGTGGGCTGGCCCAGCGGCGCGGCGGCACGGTTCGGCACGACGCGGTGGCCTGGGGATATGCCCGTTCAGCAGACAGCCACGGTGTCGATATCATCCAAAACTGCGAAGTGACCGGTTTCCGGATCGAAAACGGAAAATGTCTGGGGGTTGAGACGTCGAAAGGGTTCATTGGCGCAGGCAAGGTTGGCTGTGCCGTGGCCGGAAATTCGGGGCGTGTCATGGGCATGGCGGGTATGCGGTTGCCAGTTGAAAGCCATGTCCTGCAAGCCTTCGTGTCAGAAGGTCTGAAGCCGGTTCTGCCCGGGGTGATCACTTTTGGCGCGGGGCATTTCTATGTCAGCCAGTCCGACAAGGGCGGGCTGGTCTTTGGTGGCGATATCGACGGGTACAATTCGTACGCACAACGCGGCAACCTGCCCGTGGTCGAAGATGTCTGCGAGGGCGGCATGGCCCTGATGCCGATGATTGGTCGCGCGCGCCTGCTGCGGATGTGGGGCGGGATCATGGATATGTCCATGGATGGATCGCCCATCATCGACCGGACCGGCATAGATGGCCTCTATTTCAATGGCGGCTGGTGCTACGGCGGGTTCAAGGCAACTCCGGCGTCGGGGTTTTGCTTTGCGCATCTACTGGCAAAGGATGAACCGCACCCGACCGCAACCGCCTACCGGTTCGACCGGTTCCGCAAAGGTCGCATGATCGACGAAAAAGGCATGGGCAATCAGCCCAACCTGCACTGAGGGGAGCAGCACCATGATCATCCATCATCCCTTGCTGGGCCCGCGTGACAGTTCCGAATTCGTCTATCTGGGAGACGCTTCGCTGATCAACAGGCCCGACTGGCAGGCCGAAAACGCGGCCGAAGCGTTTTTTGACTACGCCTATCTGCGCGACAATCCAGCTGGCGAACACCGCGAGTTGTGGTTCCACGAGGGGGGCGACCGATCCTGGCTGGTCGTGACCCGCAATACCGCGACACATGAGATTTCCAAAGTGGAACTGGCCCGTGACGTGGCCCGGGCACAGGGGCGCTCCAAATGACTCAAGACAACAGGCTGAGCGGCGGTCAGATCGACCGCACCAAAACCCTGAACTTCAAATTCGACAACCGCAGTTACACTGCGCATCCGGGCGATACGCTGGCCTCGGCCCTTCTGGCCAATGGCGTGCGCCTGATGGGCCGGTCGTTCAAATACCATCGCCCGCGTGGCGTGCTGACTGCCGGTTCGGAAGAACCCAATGCCCTTGTCGAGCTGCGCACCGGCAACCGTCAGGAACCCAACACCCGTGCCACGACCGTTGAGATGTTCGAGGGGCTTGAGGCCCATTCCCAAAACCGCTGGCCCAGCCTGAAATTCGATGCTCTGGCGATCAACGACAGATTCTCGACCTTTCTGACGGCGGGGTTCTACTACAAAACCTTCATGTGGCCTGCTGCGTTCTGGGAAAAGCTGTATGAGCCGATGATCCGCCGCGCTGCGGGACTTGGGTCGTTGTCGATGCAGGAAGACCCCGATGAGTATGACAAAGGGTTCCGGCATTGCGATCTGCTGATAATCGGCGCGGGTCCAGCCGGATTGATGGCGGCACTGACTGCGGGCCGGGCCGGTTCCGAGGTCATTCTTGCGGATGAGGATTTCGCACTTGGTGGGCGGCTCAACAGTGAAACCTTTTCGCTGAACGACGGCGATGCGACCGAATGGGTTAAGCAGAGTGTCGCTGAACTGTCAGCAATGCCCAACGTCCGCCTGATGCCGCGCACGACCGTGATCGGTGCCTTTGATCACGGCATCTATGGTGCAGTTGAGCGGACGGGCGATCATCTTGCTTCTCTGCCTTCCGGTAAACCGCGCCAGATACTCTGGCGCATCTACGCCAAACGCGCCCTGTTATGCGCTGGCGCGACCGAGCGGCCCATCGCGTTTGAAAACAACGACAGGCCTGGCATCATGCTGGCAAGTGCTCTGCGCACCTATGCCAATCGGTTTGCAACCACGGCGGCGCAACGTGTCGCCATCTTTACGAACAACGATGACGGCCACCGCACAGCTGCGGATCTGCACGCAAAAGGTATCAGGATTGCTGCCGTCGTCGACGTTCGTGACGACGCTCCGACCAGCCATGACTATGAGGTTCTGCGGGGCGCGCAGGTCAGGGACACCAAAGGCCGACTGGGGCTGACCTTTGTCGAGGTTGAGCTGGCAGACGGGTCGTCGCGCACGCTGGACTGCGGGGCGCTTGGCGTCTCGGGTGGCTGGAACCCCAACGTGCATCTGACCTGCCATCAACGAGGGCGTCCCGCGTGGAACGACGATCTGGCGGCCTTTGTCCCCGGAGCGGACTTGCCGCCTGGGCTGTCCGTCGCGGGGGCGGCAAATGGTGTGATGTCCACCCATGGCGCCCTGCAATCCGGGGCAGAAGGCGCGGCGCAGGCGCTGGGCCTGAAAGGCCCGCTGCCCGATCTGCCTAAGGCCGAGGATACCCCGATCTCGCAGATACCGTTCTGGTATGTTCAGGGTTGCAGCCGCGCGTGGCTGGATCAGCAGAATGACGTGACCGTCAAGGATGTGAAGCTCAGCCATCAGGAAGGGTTCCGCTCGGTCGAGCACTTGAAACGCTATACCACCTTGGGCATGGCCACCGATCAGGGCAAGACGTCGAACATGGGCGGGCTTGCAATCATGGCCGAGCTTGCGGGTAAGTCCATTCCGGAAACCGGCACAACGATCTTCCGCCCGCCCTATACGCCCGTTCCGATTGCAACCTTTGCTGGCCGGATGAAAGGCAAGGAGTTTCATCCCACTCGCCTGACCCCGTCACATCACTGGGCCAAGGAACGCGGCGCGGTGTTTGTCGAGGTCGGCAATTGGCTGCGCGCGCAGTGGTTCCCGCTGCACGGTGAAACCCATTGGCGCGAATCCGTGGACCGTGAAGTGCGCCAGACCCGCGCCTCGGTCGGGGTGTGCGACTGCACCACGCTTGGAAAGATTGATGTTCAGGGTGCGGATGCGGCGGATTTCCTGAACAGGGTCTATTGCAACGGATTTGCCAAACTGGCCGTCGGCAAAACCCGTTATGGGCTGATGTTGCGCGAAGACGGAATTGCGATGGATGACGGTACCGCCGCACGTCTGGCCGAGGATCATTTCGTGGTCACCACCACAACCGCCAATGCGGTCAAGGTCTACCAGCATATGGAATTTGTCCGGCAATGCCTGTTCCCGGACATGGATGTGCAGCTGATCTCGACCACCGAAGCCTGGGCACAATACGCGGTAGCCGGGCCCAATTCGCGCAAACTTCTGCAAAAGATCGTGGACCCCGAGTTCGACATCTCGAACGAAGGCTTCCCGTTCATGGCTTGCGGCAACATCACCGTATGCGGCGGGTTGCGGGCGCGGTTGTTCCGGATTTCCTTCTCGGGCGAGTTGGCCTTTGAAATCGCGGTCCCATCGCGATACGGCGACGCGCTGATGCGGCGGTTGATGCAGGAAGGCGACGAGTTCGACGTCGTACCCTACGGCACCGAAGCGCTGGGCGTCATGCGGATCGAAAAGGGTCACGCCGCAGGCAACGAGTTGAACGGAACCACCACCGCCCTGAACCTTGGAATGGGTCGGATGGTATCCAAGAATAAAGACAGCATCGGCTCAATCCTGTCCGAGCGTGAAGGGCTGAACGAACCAGGCGCTTTGATGATGGTTGGCATCAAGCCTGTGAACGCTGGCGACAAGGTAACCGCCGGAGGGCATCTGATGGATGCCACGGGTCCCGTGGATGCTGCCCATGATCAGGGCTATGTCACATCGGCGGCATTTTCGCCGTCGCTGGACAGCCATATCGGCCTTGGCTTTTTGAAAAACGGCGGCACACGTCAGGGCGAAAAGATGCGCCTTGTGTCGCCAGTGACCGATCTGACGATCGAGGTTGAAATCGTCTCGGCCCATTTCGTCGACCCCGAGGGAGAACGGCTCCGTGCATGATCTTGTAGCAATAACCGCGCTGGGTGGAACCGAACCCAAGATCGACAGGGTCGGAAGCGTGACCTGTACCGAAACTCCGGGTGTGGCGCTGGCCTCGATCGCCGCTCGGCTGGGTCGGGAAGACAAAACCCGGAATGCCGTATCCCAAGTGATCGGAGCGGAAACGCCTGCCGTCGGGCAATTTACCGGCGGGCCGATCATTGCCTTCTGGACCGGGCCTGATCAATGGATGATCGAAGCGCCCTTTGAGACACATGAAGATCTGGCGCATCTGGTGAAAGAAAACACTGGGGACAACGCATCGGTTTCCGAACAGACAGACGCATGGGTCAGGTTTGATCTGGACGGAGAGGGCGTGTTGGCAGTGCTGGAGTTGCTAAGCAGTCTGGATTGCCGAAAAATGGCGGCCGGTGCCGCATCCCGCACGTCTATCCATCACCTGGGGTGTTTCGTCCTGTGCCGCGCTTCTGGTTCGTTCAGCGTCTACGGGCCAAGATCGTCTGCCGGGTCACTGCATCATGCGATTGTGGCCGCAATGAAATCGGCGCTTTGAAGGCAAGATCAGCTTGAGGGTAGCGGAGCGTTATCCTCGACCCGAAACCGGTTGATCCGTCGCCGGTCCTCGCTGGGGCTCAAACCAAAGGCAGATCGGTAGTGCGTCACCAACGGCGTGACCGAGCTGTATCCGATGGCCGCGGCAATGTCGGCAATAGGGTCCTTGGTATAGACAACCATCTGACGGGCCGCCTTCATCCGCATGGACCGGAAATAATGGCTGGGGCTTTGCCCTGTGGCCTGTTTGAAGGCGCGCTCGATCTGGCGGGGGGTGACGCCCGTTTGATCCGCTATGTCCGCGATCGAGATTGGATTGCCGATACGGCTTGCGAACAGGTCGACACATCGGGCCACAAGCGGCGGCAGCTTTTCACCCGTGGCAGGTTTGCTTGCACTGGGCACCTGTTGTTGAACACCTTCCCCTCGCATCATCGGATGCTGGAACCAGCAGGCCACCTCATGCGCGACTTCGCCGCCCAACCGGTCCTGAATCAGATGCAGGGCCAGATCAAACGCGGCCGCCGCCCCGGCCGCTGTATACCGCGTGGCATCCGACACGATCACTTCGCGCCTTGCATCGATCTGTGGAAACTCGGCCAGAAACGCGGCTTCGTAGCACCAGTGCACCGATACCGGATGGCCAGTCATGACTCCCGACCGCACGAGCGGGAAAACGCCGCCGCTGATACCGCCCAGAATTGTCCCGTGGCGTGACAAAGCCCTCAACGCACCATTCCCCTGGGTCGGGTTTCTGAAGCCCGAGGTCGGACTGCTGAGCAGGAACAGAATATCAATCGGCTTACAGTCTGCGAGGTTGCGTTCAGCCTCAAAACGCACATGAGCGCTGGAGCTGACCTTTCCCCCGTTTTCCGCCACAAGAGACCAGCGAAATGCCTCTTGCCCGGCGATCTCATTTGCAGCGCGCAGCGGTTCGATGACCGAGGTCAGGCAAGCCATCGGAAAGCCATCGAACAGCAGAAACCCGATCTCAATTCTATTTTCTGTCAGCATGAGCGCTACACTATCAGTAAATCCTGGTTCGGCCCGGATTGCTCCTTGGCCGCTCTGGCCTGCGGAAACGGTTCGAACAAGTGTAGCAAAACTCGGAACGTGCGAAATCGAAAAAACGCGCAACAAACATGGTGAAAATCGGGGTCAGGTCCTGCATTCGGATTGACAGGCGGAAAGGAACAAAGGTTGCGCAGCGCCATTTGCCGGTCTGCCGATGCCGTAGATGCTGGACCCGTGACGGCTGAGACCCTAACGTGGCCTCAATGCTTCGCTATACCCTTAAACGACTGATCTCATTGCTTGCCAGCCTTGCCGTCGCCTCGGTGGTCATCTTCGCCGTGATCGAGGTCGCACCGGGGGACCCGGCATCGTTCATGCTGGGTGTCAACGCGCAGGAGGATACGTTGGCCGCGCTGCGGGCTGAACTGGGTCTGGATGGATCCAGGGTGCAGCGGTATTTCAACTGGGTCGGAGGGATGGTAGCCGGAGATTTCGGCACCTCGTACACCTATCGCACACCGGTGTCGCAGATGATTGCGGACCGGCTGTGGGTATCGTTGCCCTTGGCTTTGTATGCGCTCACGCTGTCCACGCTCATCGCCTTTCCTGCCGGGATCTATGCCGCCGCGCGCCGGGGCAAGCCCGGGGATCTGGCGGTGATGGGGGCGACACAGCTTGGTATCGCTGTGCCCAATTTCTGGTTCGCGATGATGCTGGTGCTGATCTTCGCCATAAACCTGCGCTGGTTCAATGCCGGTGGGTTTGTTGGCTGGGGCGAGGGCCTTTGGGCGGGGCTGCGTTCGCTGACTTTGCCCGCCATTGCGTTGGCCCTTCCTCAGGCCGCGATCCTGGCCCGCGTTATGCGATCAGCGCTGCTGGATATTCTGGGTGAGGATTTCATGCGCACCGCGCGGGCCAAGGGATTGTCGCGTCGTCAGGCTCTGTGGCGGCATGGGGTGCGGAACGCGCTGATCCCCGTGCTGACGATCATCGGCTTGCAGTTTTCCTTCCTGCTGGCCGGGTCGATCATCATCGAACAGGTGTTCTACCTGCCGGGCCTCGGGCGGTTGGTGTTTCAGGCCATTTCGGCCCGCGATCTGATCGTGGTTGAATCGGTGGTGATGCTGCTGGTCTTTGCGGTGATCACCGTGAATTTTCTGGTGGATCTGGCCTACGCAGCCGTTGACCCACGGTTGAGGAGCCGGTCATGAGCCGCAACCTGATTCTGGGCGCGGCGCTGTCGTCGCTGGTGGTGCTGGCGGCGCTGATCTCGTTTGTCTGGACACCCTACGACTATGCCGCGCTGGATATCCCCAACAAACTTCAGACGCCCGATGCACAACACTGGTTTGGAACAGATCACTTCGGCCGCGACATGTTCTCGATGATCATGGTCGGTGCACGCACTTCGATTGCGGTGGCTCTGGTGGCCGTGGGGATTGGCATGGCGCTGGGCGTACCCCTTGGCCTGACAGCCGCCGCACGCAAAGGGTCGTGGTTGGATGAGGTGATCATGCGTGGCAACGATCTGGTCTTTGCCTTTCCCTCGCTGGTCATCGCCATCCTGATCACGGCTGTGTTCGGTGCCGGTGCCATCAACGCGATCATTGCGATCGGTATTTTCAACATCCCCGTCTTTGCCCGCATCACCCGAGGGGCCGCATTGTCGCTGTGGGAGCGCGAGTTCATCCTTGCCGCCCGTGTGTCGGGCAAAGGTGCCGCACGGATATCAGCCGAACACATCCTGCCCAATGTCGCCAACTTGCTGATCGTTCAGGGCACCATCCAATTTTCGCTGGGCATACTGGCCGAGGCGGGCCTGTCCTATGTCGGTCTGGGCGCGCAACCTCCGACGCCCAGTTGGGGCCGGATGCTGGCGGACGCCCAGACTATGGTCAGTTTTGCCCCGCATTTGGCTCTGATTCCGGGCTTGGCGATTATTGTCACGGTATTGGGTTTGAACCTGCTGGGTGATGGTCTGCGCGACTGGCTGGACCCAAGGATCAGGGTGGCGCGGGCATGACGTTGCTGCAAGTCGAAAACCTGTCCCTGTCGATCCACGGGGTGCCGATCCTGAAGCGGGTCAACTTGTCCATCGACCCGGGCCAAATCGTGGCGGTGACAGGTGAAAGTGGGTCGGGCAAATCCATGACAGCACTGGCTGTGATGCAGCTTCTGCCAAACGGGGCAACGGCAGACGGCGCAATCCGACTGGACGGCAAAGACCTGCTGACCCAATCCGAGGCCGAGATGTGCGCCTTGCGTGGCGCGTCCATCGGGATGGTATTTCAGGAACCGATGACCGCGCTCAACCCGGTGAAAACCATCGGCGATCAGGTGATGGAGACCATCCTGATCCACAAGGCGATGCCTCCTGCTCAGGCCCGGACCCGCGCTGCCGAGGTGCTCACGCGGGTTGGACTGCCGCCCGACAGGTTTCCTCTGTCGCGCTATCCGCATGAGCTGTCGGGCGGGCAGCGTCAGCGTGTCGTCATCGCAATGGCCATCGCATTGCGTCCCAGGCTTTTGATCGCGGATGAGCCGACCACGGCGCTGGATGTCACCACGCAGGCGCAGATCCTTGATCTGCTGAAAGGGCTGGTTCGCGAATATGATATGGGCCTGCTGATGATCACCCATGATCTGGCTGTGGTCTCGGACATGGCCGATCAGATTGTCGTCATGCGTCACGGCGAGGTCGTCGAAAGTGGCGCGACGCGAAACCTGTTTCGAGATATGCAGCACCCCTATACCCGTATGTTGTTCGAAGCTTCGGGTCATCAGGTCACTCTGCCTGAACCTACACAGCAACGCCCGCTTCTGGAGGTTTCGCAGGTCGTCCGGGATTACCGCCTTCCCCGCAAAGGTCTGCTGGACGCGCCGGGCCACCACCGCGCGGTGGATGGTGTCAGCTTTACCCTTAACCGAGGGGAGCGTTTGGGGCTGGTGGGCGAGTCAGGTTGCGGAAAATCGACCCTAACACGGGCTATTTTAGGGTTGGAAGAGATCCAATCCGGTCAGATTATGCTGGATGGTCAGCCGGTTTTCACCGGCCACAGGCCCAACCTTGCGGTACGTCGCAAGATGCAGGTCGTGTTTCAGGACCCCTATGGCAGCTTCAATCCCCGCCACCGTGTCGCGCGCCTGATCACTGAACCTTTTCACCTGTTGGAAACGCCACCAAAGGGTTCCGAACGCCAGGACCGGATCACAGAGATGCTGACGGCAGTGGGCCTCGGCCCTGATGATGCGGGCAAGTACATTCACGAGTTTTCGGGCGGGCAACGCCAGCGGATCGCCATTGCCCGCGCCCTGATCATTCGGCCGGAACTGATCCTGTTCGATGAGGCGGTTTCAGCCCTCGACGTATCGGTGCGCGCCCAAATCCTCGATCTGCTTGCCGAACTCTGCGAGGCTTATGATCTGACTTACCTGTTCATCAGCCACGATCTGAGCGTGGTGCGCACCATCACCGATCATGTTCTGGTGATGCAATCCGGACGAATTGTCGAACAAGGCAAGACCGAACAGGTATTCTCGGACCCGCAGCATTCCTACACGCAAACCCTGATCGCCGCCGCGCCCCAATTGCCTGAAATCGGGAAGTTATCGGCGTAAAACCATTTGTTAGAGCCTGAACGGAGGCCAAAATGACCCAACCACTCTGGTTTGATCCCACCCTGTGCCTGATTGGCGGAAACTGGATACCTGCGACATCAGGCGACTCATTGCCTTTGACCAACCCGTCAGACGGGACCGAGATATGCAGGATTGCACGCGGCTCGGGTGTGGATATTGACGCGGCGATCGCCGCCGCCAGATCTGCGCTAAAGGGCGACTGGGGGCGCAAGACGGCCTTGGAGCGCGGCCGCATCCTGACCCGGCTGGGCCAGCTGGTGCTGGAACGGGTGGACGATCTGGCGCGGCTTGAGGCGATGGATGTCGGCAAGCCCCTGACGCAGGCCCGCGCCGATGCCATCGCGCTGGCGCGCTATTGTGAATTCTACGGCGGTGCAGCGGATAAGGTGATGGGTGAGACCATTCCCTATCTCGATGGCTACACCGTCTATACCCTGCGCGAACCCCATGGGGTGACGGGCCACATCGTGCCCTGGAACTATCCAATGCAGATCATTGGGCGCTCGGTCGGGGCCGCGCTAGCCATGGGCAACGCCTGTGTTCTGAAACCTGCGGAAGAGGCCTGCCTGACCGCGCTGGCCTTTGCCCATCTCGCGCAGCAAGCGGGTCTGCCAGCAGGTGCGCTGAATGTTGTGCCCGGTCTGGGGGCCGAGGCCGGTGCCGCATTATCCGGGCATCCGGGGGTCAACCATATCTCGTTTACTGGTTCGGTGGCCACGGGTGCATTGGTGCAGCAGGCCGCAGGGCGAAACGTTGTGCCTGTGACACTGGAACTGGGCGGAAAATCCCCGCAGCTGGTGTTTGACGATGCCGATCTGGATGCCGCCCTGCCGTTTCTGGTGAATGCGGGCATTCAGAACGCAGGACAGACCTGCTCGGCCTCCTCCCGCATTCTGGTACAGCGCGGTGTCTATGATCAGGTCAAATCTCGCATGGCCGAGGCCTATGAACAGCTCAGCGTTGGACCCGCGATGCAGGATCTTCGCGTTGGACCGCTGATTTCCGAGCGGCAAAAACAGATCGTAAACAGTTTTCTGGACAAAGGCGCCGATCTGACCATTGCGGCAGAAGGGACGATCATAATGGATGCGCCGGAAACCGGGGCTTATGTCCGGCCCACCTTGTTTGCGAACGTGCCACCGGATCACCCGCTCGCCCGTGATGAAATCTTCGGCCCGGTCCAGGTTCTGATCCCGTTTGACACCGAAGAACAGGCTCTAAATATAGCCAATAGCACTGATTACGGTCTTGTCGCCAGCGTCTGGACACGTGACGGTGCGCGGCAGATGCGGTTGGCAAAAGGGCTGCACGCGGGTCAGGTGTTCCTCAACAACTATGGGGCAGGTGGCGGCGTTGAACTGCCATTTGGCGGCGTGGGCAAATCCGGCCATGGCCGCGAGAAAGGCTTTGAGGCGCTTTATGGCTTTTCGCAACTCAAGACAGTGGCTGCCTATCACGGGTAACAGCGCCCCGGTCTGTCAGATCAACGTTTCTTTCGCGCATATGCGCCCCAGAACAATCTCCTTGATCTCTTTAAGGGAATGGGCAACGGACAATCCAAAGGGCGGTTGGTATCAGTGATTTGTCGTCTCAAGTCACTTTTGAAGCAAAGACCGTTCGGGTCAGGACCAGAAAATCGCAATGAAGGACCCGGGTGGCGCTTGGCATTCCCGCTCTGTTCTGGATTGTCGGCCTCCTGCTTGTAAAAGCGTCGAAACCAAAAGCGGGCGTCTCAACGCCGCTATTACGCGCGCTTTTCACCGATCGAGGTTACGCCCAGAACATCCAGCACCCTGGCTTCGATCTGCTCGGCATTCATACCCGCAACGGCATACATGTCCGCGGGGCTGGCCTGATCGATGAAGATGTCAGGCAAGACCATCGAGCGGTATTTCAAGCCCCGGTCAAAAACACCCTCATCCGCCAGAAGCTGTGCCACATGGCTGCCAAACCCGCCAACTGCGCCTTCTTCGATGGTGATCAACGCCTCATGATCCGCAGCCAGGTCCAGGATCAGTTCCCGATCCAGCGGCTTGGCAAATCGGGCGTCGGCGATGGTTGGGCTAATGCCTTTGGCGGTCAGAGACTCGGCTGCTTTCTGAACTTCCGCCAGCCGCGTGCCAAAAGACAAAAGCGCGACGCGCGCGCCTTTTCGGATCATGCGGCCTTTGCCGATCTCCAGTACCTCACCGCGTTCGGGCAGGTCCACTCCGACACCTTCGCCGCGCGGATAGCGAAAGGCAATCGGCCCTTCATCATGCGCGACAGCGGTTGCCACCATGTGCATTAATTCCGCCTCATCCGCGGCGGCCATGACGACCATGCCCGGCAGATTGGCCAAATAGGCAATATCGAACGACCCGGCATGGGTGGCACCGTCAGCACCCACCAAACCCGCGCGGTCAATGGCAAACCGAACGGGCAAGCGCTGGATTGCGACGTCATGCACAACTTGGTCGTACCCCCGCTGCAGAAAGGTCGAATACATGGCGCAGAATGGTTTCATCCCCCCTGCCGCGAGCGCAGCCGAGAAGGTCACGCCGTGCTGCTCGGCAATCGCCACATCGAAACAGCGCGACGGGTACCGTTCGGCAAACAGGCCCAACCCGGTGCCATCTGGCATCGCGGCAGTCACCGCAACGATCTTGTCATCGCGCGCGGCGGCATCCACCAGAGCCCTGCCAAAGACAGACGTGTAAGAAGGGGCGTTTGAAGGGGCCTTTTTCTGCTCGCCCGTAACCACATCGAATTTGGCTGTCGCGTGGCCTTTGTCGCGGGCCTGTTCGGCTGGTGCGTACCCTTTGCCCTTCTTGGTCAAGACGTGGATCAGGATCGGCCCGGTTGCCCGCGCCTTGACGGTGCGCAGAACCGGCAACAGCTGATCCAGGTCATGCCCATCAATAGGCCCGAGATAGGAAAACCCGAGCTCTTCGAACAGGGTCCCGCCCACGGCCATACCTTTCAGCATTTCCTTAGCGCGTTTGGCCCCTTCGCGGAACGGTTCGGGCAAAAGTGAAACAGCGCCCTTTGCGGCGGCTTTCAGATCGTGGAATGGCGCCTCGGCGTAGATTCGGGACAGATAGCTGGACAGGGCACCAACAGGGGGGGCGATGCTCATTTCATTGTCATTCAGAATGACGATCAGGCGTTTCTTCAGGTGACCTGCGTTATTCATCGCCTCAAAGGCCATGCCTGCGGACATCGATCCATCACCGATCACGGCAATCGCGTCACCCAACCCTTCAGGGGTTACACCGCCCAGATCACGCGCGACGGCAAAACCCAGTGCCGCACTGATCGAAGTGCTAGAATGCGCGGCGCCAAACGGGTCATAGGGGCTTTCGCTGCGCTTGGTAAAACCGCTCAGGCCATCTTTCATGCGCAGCGTGCGAATGCGGTCGCGCCGTTCGGTCAGGATTTTGTGCGGATAGCACTGATGGCCCACATCCCAGATGATCTTGTCGCGCGGCGTGTCGAAAACAGCGTGCAGCGCGGTTGTCAGTTCCACAACACCCAGACCCGCGCCCAGATGCCCGCCGGTCACAGAAACCGCCGAAATCGTCTCGGCCCGCAATTCCTGCGCAACCTGATGCAGCTGCGCGTCCGAGAACCGCTTGAGATCAGCGGGGCGGTTCACAAGGTCCAGCAGGGGCGTTTTGGGGCGGTCAGACATTTGGCGCGTTCCTGGCTTAGCTGTCCCGGGCAATAACGAAGCGAGCGGCTTCCTTCAAGGTTTCTGCCGTCGGGCCATACCCGTCCAGTGCGGCGCAGGCCTGATCAACAAGTTCACTGGCGCGGGTTCTGGCAGCATCCAAACCCAGAAGCGATACGAAAGTGGCCTTTCCCGCATCCGCATCTTTCTGAAGGCGTTTGCCTGCCTTTGTCGCATCACCTTCAACATCAAGGATGTCGTCTGCAATCTGAAAAGCAAGACCAAGGGCTCGGGCATATTGGCGCAAGGGCTCTGGATCCGCTTTCGCCAGACGCGCACCCGCACAGGTGGACCATTCGATCAAAGCGCCCGTTTTGCCGCCCTGAAGCCGTGTTATCGCATTCAGCGTCAGAGGTTCAGAAGCGGTTTCCGCCGCGATATCAAGCGCCTGCCCCAAAACCATACCTTGCGCACCGCTTGCCCTGGCCAGTGTCAGTGCCAGATCAGCGCGAACGTCTGCATCTCCAACCTCGGGCCGGGTACACAGCTCAAAGGCCAGTGTTTGCAGCGCGTCCCCGGCAAGTACAGCCGTGCCTTCATCCCATTTCACATGCACCGTGGGGCGTCCGCGCCGCAGATCGTCGTCATCCATGCAGGGCAGATCGTCGTGAACCAGCGAATAGGCGTGCAGGGCCTCTATCGCGGTCGCGGGCCAGATCGCGCGGGACTCGTCGATTTGGTGCAGGCGCGCACTTTCCAGAACCAGAAACCCGCGCAGCCGCTTACCGCCCCGGGTGGCGTAGGCCATTGCCCGTGTCACATCCAGATCGTCCAGCGCGCCCATTATCAGGTCAAAATGATCCTGAAGGCGCGCCGCGTCCTGCGCCAGTCTTTCCTGAAACATTTACTGACCTTCGACAGGTGTGGTCCCGGTCGGTTGGCCATTCGCGTCCAGAGTGATCGCGGCCACTTTTTCCTCGGCCCGCTTCAACTCGTCCTCGCAACGTTTTTTCAAAGCGGCCCCGCGTTCATAAAGCGCAATCGACTGATCCAGCGCCACGTCGCCGCGCTCAAGCTGACCAACCACGGTCTCAAGCTCTTTCATGGCCTGCTCGAATGTCATCTGCTCAACTGGGGTATCGGTCATCGTGCTGCCTTCATCAGTTCTTCCACATGGGCGCGTGTCGCCTCGGCCAGTGCGTTCAGATCATACCCGCCCTCCAGAGTCGAGACGATACGGCCCTGACACACCTCATCGGCTATCCCGCACAGCTCTGCCGTGATCCAGGCGAAATCGCCAGTCGACCAGTTCAGATTGGCCAGAGGGTCGTCCTGATGCGCATCGAACCCGGCCGAGATGATGATCAGCTCCGGCCGGAATGCCCGCAGGCGCGGAAAGGCCTGCGTTTCATAGGCGGATCGCATCTCAGCCCCGCCGGTGCCCGGGGCCAGCGGGATATTCAGAACGTTATCGTAAGCGCCTGCCTCGTCCGGGCGGCCTGATCCGGGCCATAACGGCATTTGCTGGCTGGTGATCACAAGGGCCCGATCTTCATCCCACAGCAGGTCCTGCGTGCCGTTGCCATGATGAACGTCGAAATCGACCACAGCGACCCGCTTCAGCCCGTGGTAATCCAGCGCGTGTTTCGCAGCCAGCGCCGCGTTGCCAAACAGGCAGAACCCCATGGCTTTCTCGGCTTCGGCATGGTGCCCAGGCGGGCGAATGGCACAAAAGGCGTTCGGCGCCTCACCGCCCAAAACCAGATCAACGGCGCGCACTGCCGCACCCGCCGCGCGATAGGCCGCATCCACGGAACCCGGCGACATGAAGGTGTCCCCGTCGATCTGCGCAAACCCGTCAGTGGGGCGCGACGATCTGATGTCGCGGATATGGCTTTCGGGATGAACACGCAGCAAATCATCGTCTGCCGCCAGCGGAGCGGTCACGCGCTTCAGATCCAGCCCCTCCAGCGCGTGCAGGATATGCTCCAGCCGCGCCACCTGTTCCGGATGACCCTGGGGTGTGACATGTCCAAGGCAATCGGCATGTGTCAAAAGGGCGGTTTTCATCGGGATCCCATCTTCATCTGGCTAAAAATATCCTCGCCGAAGGCATTAATCGCCGCGCAGCGGCTCATTCAATCGGGTGCCAGCATATAGCCTGCGCCCCGGACTGTCTGCAGATACCGGGGCTGTTTCGGGTCCTGTTCGATCTTCCGGCGCAGGCGGGTGATCTGCACGTCCACGGCACGTTCTTGCGCCTGTCCTTTATCCCGGCCCAGATCTTCCACCAGTTTTGCACGGCTGATCGGCTCGCCAGGTTGGGCCGAGAAAATTTTCATCAGCTGGCTTTCGGTTGCCGTCAGGCGGACCGGCATTTCGCCCTGCCACATTTCACCACGTTCAATGTCATACCGGATGGGACCAAGATGCAGGATCTTCGCCGCTGTTTCCTCGGCCGGGGTTTCCGGCATTCGGCGCAGGATCGCATTGATCCGCAGCAACAACTCTTTCGGCTCGAAAGGTTTGGCGAGATAATCATCCGCCCCGGCTTCAAGCCCTGCAATCCGATGCTCGGTCTCGCCCTTGGCGGTCAACAACAGGATCGGTGTCGTATGGGTGTCACGCAGTGATCTGGTCAGACTGACGCCATCTTCGCCCGGCATCATCACATCCATGACGATCATGTCGAAATCCAATCCCGACAGAACCCGCCGCGCATGGGCCGCATCCCGTGCCGCTGTCACCAGAAACCCGTTTCGCATCAGGAATTTCTTGAGCAGATCGCGAATGCGTTCGTCATCATCAACAATCAGCAGATGGGCATCCATTTCGCTCATGAACTCGTATCCCGCAATTTCGTATAGGCATGACGCATATCAGCATCCATCATTGCTTCAAGTACTTTGCGAAACCCGGCCACGGCCTCGGGACCGGCATCCTTGAAGGCTGCGCGCATTCTTGTTCGTTGCGCATCTGACAACGTGGCCTCCAACGTTTCGCCCTTTTCCGTCAGAAATAGGTGCCGTTCGCGTTTATCCACGGTTCCGACCCGGCTTTCCACCAGACCATCCTCGATCAATGTCCGAAGAACCCTGTTCAGAGACTGTTTTGTAACCCCGAGGATCGCCAGCAAATTGTTCACCGTGGTGCCCGGAGCACGGTTGATAAAATGGATCGCGCGGTGATGGGCGCGGCCATAGGCCATCTCGGACAGGATACGATCAGGATCCGCGGTAAAGCCGCGATAGGCAAAGAACATGGCCTCGATCCCCTGGCGCAACTGTTCATCCGTCAAAAACAACAGGCTCTCGCCCCCATATCGCGGGGCTGGGCGGATTTCGGACATATCATGCCTCATTCGTTACTCGGGTTTGACTTTATGTCAGCGTTATTGACATTCCAAGGGCGGAGCGGTATCGAATCGCAGTTTTTGCGCAACATTGTGTCCGCATCGGACCTAAGTAGCGCAACAATCGGAAATTTAACCCGGTTCAGGAGGTTTCGCATGGCGGGGTATGATGATCGTGACGGTGTCATCTGGATGGATGGTAAGCTGGTGCCCTGGCGCGATGCCAATGTGCATATTCTGACCCACGCGATGCACTATGCCTCATCCGTGTTCGAGGGCGAACGGGCTTATAACGGCAAGATTTTCAAAAGCCGCGAACATTCCGAACGTCTTATCGCCAGCGCCGAGGCGCTGGACATGCCGATGCCTTACACAGTCGATCAGATTGAAGCGGCCAAGGAAGAGACCCTGAAAGCCAGTGGCCTTCAGGATGCCTATGTCCGCGCATTGGTCTGGCGCGGGTCTGGCGAAGACATGGGCGTGGCGTCGGCCCGCAACCCGGTACGGATGGCCATCGCGGTCTGGCCCTGGGGCGCCTATTACGGCGACGCCAAGATGCAGGGCGCAAAACTGGACATCGCCGAATGGAAACGCCCCAGCCCGGAAACCATCCCGGTCCACGCCAAGGCAGCGGGCCTTTACATGATCTGCACCATTTCCAAGCACAAGGCCGAAGCCAAGGGATGCTCGGACGCGCTGTTCATGGACTGGCGTGGTTACGTGGCCGAGGCAACAGGTGCCAACGTGTTCTTCGTCAAGGATGGAGAGGTTCACACCCCGCTGGCGGATTGCTTCCTGAACGGCATCACCCGTCAGACCGTCATTCAGATGCTGAAGGATAAAGGCATCACTGTGCATGAGCGGCGCATCAAGCCCGAAGAAATGGCTGATTTCGAACAGTGCTGGCTGACCGGAACCGCCGCCGAGGTCACTCCGGTCGGGCAAATCGGAGATTACACTTTCGAAGTCGGCGACCTGACCCGCGAAATCGCAGAAGATTACGAAAAGCTGGTCCGCTCGTAATAACTTGCAAAACCCCGCTTCGGCGGGGTTTTTGTTGCAGATCGTGCAAATTGTCGTGCAAAGCGTTCCGTGATCTGGACGATCGGATCAGTTCCCGTATCTTCACCGCATGTTGGACCTTCTCAGCGATATTCTCACCCGTCTGTCCCTGCGTGGCACGTTCTACTTCCGCACCTCGTTCACACCACCTTTTGGTATTCAGGTGCCGGAATTCGAAAACGTCGCGCGGTTTCATTTTGTTCAACGGGGTGAGCTCAAGGTCCATGTCTCATCCACCGGAGAAACGTTGAGGCTGCGGCAGGGGGATCTGATCCTGATCCCTCATGGGGCGCCACATGCGTTGTTGTGTGCTGAGGTCAGGCCACCGGATGCGCTTCCTCTGGAACAGGTTCTTGAGATTGCCGGCTACAAGGGCGATGGCGTCCTTGTCTATGGCGGTGCAGACGAGGACCGGGACACGCAACTGATCTGCGGTCATTTTTCTTTCACCGGCCCGGCAGGGCGAAAAGGCACCGGGCATATGCTGATCGACCGACTGCCGCCCTACATCCTGATCGAGAATTATGGTGAAGAGGCGGGATCGTGGATGGAATCGACCCTGCGCATGATCGGATCCGAAGTGTCCGGGGCCCGTATTGGCGGCGATCTGATTGCGCTGAAGCTGTCCGAAGTTCTGTTTGCGCAGGCGATCCGAACCTACCTGGAACGGCAAAGCCCGCAGGACACCGCCCTTGCGGGCTTTGCGGATACGCGCATCTCACGCGCATTGACGGCGTTCCACCAAGCCCCAGCGCAAGACTGGAGCGTTGCAACACTGGCACGCGAATCCGGCATGTCCCGCACAGCCTTTTCTCAGTTGTTTGCCCAGAAGATGGGCACGACGCCGATGCAATACCTCACCGACTGGCGCATGCAGATTGCGTGCCATGGCCTTACAGAGGCACGATGGAACGTCGCAGATGCAGCAGCCGAAGTTGGATATGCCTCTGAAGCCGCGTTTTCCCGTGTTTTCAAGAAGCAGGTCGGCTTGTCACCAGCCGCATACAGGTCCATGCACTAATACGCCAAGAATTCTGTACGATCTGCAAGATTTTTAAAACGATCGAGAATTCAGCGTTCGGGTCAGGCTTTCTATCTTTCTTTCATCACTGATTGAAAAGAGGAAAATCCTATGTCCCTGCGTTTCGTTACCCGCTCTGTCCACGCGTATCTGGACTACCCGGTTGCCATTGCCCTGATGACACTGCCTTTCCTGCTGGGATTGGGTCAGTCCAATCCGCTGGCGCTGTGGCTTTCGGTTGTCACCGGCGTCGCCGCCTTTGTCCTGACGGTTCTGACCGACCATCATTTGGGAATTTGGCGCGTTCTACCCTACAAATTTCACCTGGCCGTGGACCTGATTGTCGGCATCACCTTTCTGTTTGCACCCAGTGTACTGGGGTTTTCAGGATTGGATGCGGCGTTCTACTGGCTGAACGGTGCGGCTGTGGTTCTCGTCATCTCGCTCAGCGCGCCCGAGCAGGAAGTCGCTGCCTGAGCGCTGTTCCTCAGCACTGGCAAATTTGTCCAAATACTACCGAAATAGCTGAGCCGCCCGTTTTGCAAATCGGCGGCTCAGAGCAGAGAAGCGTGTTGACCGGTCGGGCGAATTTACTTGAAAAAGCCGACTGAATTCATCAGATTTATCCCTGCGCGGGGTGAGGTCACAGATGACAGACACGCTTGACGAAATCATGGCCCGACATGATGCGCTGGTTGCGTGCGGGTGCAATTGTTGCGAAGGCGACTATTGCGCCTATGCCGACCGCCAGAACCGGGACACAGCAACCGCTGAAGAAGCCCGCACACAAGGCACCGCCCATCAACGCAAGTCGTTGCGATATATTTTTGAAACTGTGCGAAGCGGCAGAGGATAGCAGCGCAGCAGTTTAGGCTGCGCTGTTGCAAGGTTCAGAAATCCACCCCGCGCTGGGCTTTGATTCCCGCCTGGAACGGGTGTTTTTCTTCGGTCATCTCGGTGACCAGATCTGCATAATCACGCAGCGCCTGCGGTGCGTCACGGCCTGTCAGGAACACACTCGTCTTGTCCGAACGCGCGTTCAGCCCGTCTATCACCTGCTCGACCGAGAGATATTCATAGCGAAGCGCGATGTTGATCTCGTCCAGAACCACCAGATCGTATTCGCCACTTGCCATAAGGGCGCAAGCCTTGTCGAAGGCGGCGTTGGCGGCTGCAATGTCGCGCTCGCGGTCTTGTGTGTCCCAGGTAAACCCCTCACCCATCGTGTGCCAGGTGACCAGATCACGTTCTTCGAAGAAACGGCGCTCGCCGGTTTTCCACTTGCCCTTGATGAACTGCACCACGGCGACCTTCTGACCCCAACCAAGCGCGCGGATGACCACGCCAAAGGCCGCAGATGACTTGCCTTTGCCCTTGCCGGTATTGATCAGAACAAGGCCGCGTTCGGGGTCGACGGCCTCGGACACTTTCTTGCGGTGCTGGGCCTGCACCTTTTGCATCTTTTCCTTGTGATCCTGCGCGTCGCTCATTGGGGAACCTCTTTGATTGTCCGGCCCAACCTAGGGAAAGAATGCAAAAGGTAAAGTCACGCTTTGGGGTCCGTGACAGAACGCGCCTTGCCACGCTCAAGCCCCAGCTGGTGTTCGCGCCAGATCACAACAACATTGCCTGCGATCACCAATGCGGCCCCGATCAGGATCGCAACGGTGGGCAATTCATCAAACGCGAAATAACCGATCACAATCGCAAAAAGCATTGTTGCATAGTCATAAGGTGCCAGCATCGATGCTTGTCCAAACCGATACGAGGACGTGACCAAGATCTGTGCAACTCCGCCAATTAGCCCCATGGTGATCAGTATTAGAGCCTGATTCAGGGTAGGCATTGTCCATCCCCAGATCGCCGTCAGGGCCGAAAGCAGCGTCGCTGTCAGCGAGAAATAGAACACGATTGCAGCAGGGTGATCGACCTTGACCAGTTGGCGGATGTGGATCTGCACGAAGGCCCGGGCAAAGGTCGCGCCCAGTACGCATAGCGCTCCGATGGTTGCAGCCGTTTCCATCTGAGTGCTGCCAAGCCGGGGCCAGATCATGATCATCACGCCAAGCAACCCAAGTGCCACGGCACCGATGCGAATCATGCGGATGCGCTCGCCCAGCATCACAGCGGCCAAAATCAGGGTGAAGATCGGTGTGGCGTAACCGATTGCGGTGACTTCGGGCAGCGGCAACAGGCTAAGGCCGGTGAATGTCAGCCCCATGGCGCTGGTGCCCAGAACACCGCGCCAGAAATGACCCATGGGTTTCTTGACGACAAAGCCTTGCGCCAGCTCTCGGCGCGCGATCAGCCACAGAATGATGACCGGAATAGCAAACAGGGACCGGAAGAACACCAATTGGCCCGGCGGGAATTCGTCAGATAAGGCTTTGACCAGGGCCGACATCGACGTGAAAAGGAACAGCGCGCCAAGCTTCAGCGCCACAGCCAGCAAAGGTCGATGCGATGTTAAGGGTTTTGTCATCGGCGCGACCCTGCGCCTTTGCAGAATAAAGATCAACGGGGTGGATCAGGTGATGGTCCACGACTTCGGTATTGATGCGCCGATTTCCGCTGCAAAATCCTCAAGGAACTGAAACATTCGGCCCGCCCTTACCTGCGCAATCTGCTTGCCTGCATCCGTCAGCATGTCGTCCGGCAGGGTCAGCAGCTTAACCTTCCAGTGATCAATCGAATACCGCAGATCGTCCAGCGGGCGCGCTTCTGCGAATGGATCAGCCGGATCATAGAGAACACGCCCCAAAGCACCTGATACAGAAAATGTGCGCGCAATCCCAATGGCCCCCAAGGCGTCAAGGCGATCTGCATCCCTCAGAATCCGGGCCTCGAGCGTTTCGGGTGGGATGTTGGCCGAGAAGCTATGGGCCTCTATCGCATGTTGCGCGGCCTGAACCTGATCGTCGGAAAAGCCCAGTTTTGCCAGAATAGGCCCTGATTCAGCAGCTGACCGGCGTGAGGCAAACAGTCGGTTCGGGTCATTCTTGGGTAGGTTGACCAGATCATGAAGATAACAGGCTGCCAACAGGACGGGGATGTCCGCCTGAGCGCCTGCAATGGCCTGAGCATTGGTCCAAACACGATCCAGATGGGCCAGGTCATGGGCCGGATCAGTTTCCATGCGTTGCGCGACAATGGCACGCAAACGCGCGCGCAGATCAGCCGATCCGTCCACGGTTTTCTCCGATCTGACCACGGTGCAGCAGTAGGTGGTCCAGGATGACACAGGCCATCATCGCCTCACCGACGGGAACGGCGCGGATGCCAACACAGGGGTCATGACGGCCCTTTGTGATGATCTCGGTCTCTTCACCGGATTTTGTAATGGTTTTGCGGGTGGTCAGGATCGAAGAGGTCGGTTTGACCGCAAAGCGCACGACAATGTCCTGCCCGGTCGAGATGCCGCCCAGAATGCCGCCTGCGTGGTTTGAACTGTATTGCGGACCATTCTGACCCATGAAGATTTCGTCGGCATTGGCTTCACCAGTCAGTTCGGCGGCAGCCATGCCTTCGCCGATCTCGACACCTTTGACAGCGTTGATCGACATCATCGCGGCCGCGAGATCGGTGTCTAACTTGGCGTAGATCGGCGCCCCAAGCCCTGCCGGGACTCCACGTGCCACAACCTCGACCACGGCCCCGACCGAGTTGCCGGATTTGCGCAGGTCATCCAGATAGGTCGCCCAATCCCCGGCCGCCTGTTCATCAGGCGCCCAGAACGGGTTCTGTTCAATCTGCGCCCAGTCGAATTTGACGCGGTCGATCTTGTGCGGACCGATCTGGGTCATGTATCCGGTGATCTGCACATTCGGCGCGATCTGCCGGATGGCCTCGCGCGCCAGTCCACCCGCGGCCACGCGCGACGCGGTTTCCCGGGCTGAACTGCGCCCACCCCCGCGATAATCGCGGATGCCGTATTTCTGCCAGTAGGTGATATCGGCATGGCCCGGACGGAACTTGTCCATGATGTCGCCGTAATCTTTCGAGCGCTGATCGGTGTTTTCGATCATCAGTTGCACGGGCGTGCCTGTAGTTTGGCCTTCGAACACGCCAGAAAGGATCTTGACCTGATCTGGTTCGCGCCGCTGCGTTGTGAACTTGTTTTGCCCCGGTTTGCGCTTGTCCAGCCAGTGCTGGATCATCGCCTCGTCAATCGCAACGCCCGGCGGGCAACCGTCGACAGTGGCGCCCAAGGCGGGCCCATGGCTTTCACCCCAAGTGGTGACGCGGAAAAGATGGCCAAAGCTGTTCATCGACATGGGGCGTGCTCCTTTGCGGATCGTGATTAGCGGGCAAGGCCCCCGGCCTCAAGCGGATTTGGCCGTTGACGGTTTGAACGCCGCCCGTCGGGCGGCGCATTTTTGAGTATTTTCGAAAAGATGAAGATCAGGCGGCCTGCGCGACTTTCGCACGGGTTTCTGAGATCATCAGCGCGGCCTGAGCCGCTTCGCGCCCTTTTTGTACGAAATGGTCGAGGTAGATCGCATTGTGATGATCGGTTTCCTGATATTGGTGCGGGGTCAGCGAGACCGAAAGGACAGGAACCCCTGTATCAAGCCCGGCGCGCATCAGACCATCGACCACGGCCTGCGCAACGAAATCGTGCCTGTAGATGCCACCATCAACGACAAAGGCAGCGCAGGCGACGGCGGCATAGCGCCCGGTCCGGGCCAGATCACGGGCCAGCAGGGGCATCTCGAACGCGCCGGGAACGTCGTAGACATCGACTTGTTCCGAGGGGACGAGTTCGAGGAAGCCGTCGAGCGCGCGGTCAACAATATCGGAATGCCAGTTGGCTTTTACAAAAGCATAGCGGGTGTGTGTCATCATGATCTCCTTTCAGTTTGGTGGCCTGCTGGCAGTCGCGAGAACCGGTTCCCACTTTTCGCTGCCAGCCCGGCATGACACGTCACCCAAGGCGATCACGAGCAGGCGCGCCGTGTTACCGGCGCGGCTTGCACGTTCTCTTTCATCCGGACTTTGACCGTCGGCTCTGGCGTCTCACCAGATCTGCTGACACCCCGAAAGCCGGGGCCGCTCGCGGGCTTACGGGCCGTGGCCCGCACACCGCCGGTGGGGAATTCCACCCCGCCCTGAGAACGAGGCGGACCTTGCCAAGAACTGTCCGACGCTGCAAGAGATTTGACAGGAGGACACTCATGCACCCTAACCCCGTTTTTCGCGCCGAGGATCGTGCGCGTCATGTTGAACTCGCCCGCGACCGGGCGTTTGGCGTTCTGGCACTCTCTGCGGAAGAGGGCCCGTTATTAAGTCATGTCCCGTTTTTGTTGTCCGAAGACGGATCAATGGCTGACCTGCATCTTGTGCGCTCGAACCCTGTCGTGCGTGCGCTGCACGAACCGCAGCGCGCAAAGATCGCGGTGCAGGGGCCGGATGCATATATTTCGCCCGATTGGTACGGTGTCGAAGATCAGGTTCCGACATGGAATTATGTCGCCGTACACCTGATCGGAAAGCTTGAGCTACGCCCGCAGGACGAGTTGCGTGACGTACTTGACCGCCAATCTGCATTCTACGAAAAGCGGCTGCTGCCCAAGGCCCCATGGGTCACGGCAAAAATGTCCTCGGACGCGCTGAACAAGATGATGCGCATGATCGTTCCGTGCCGCATGCAGGTTGAAGATATTCAGGGCACGTGGAAGCTTGGTCAAAACAAACCCGAAGGTGCGCGAAATGCTGCCGCTGATCAGGTGTCCTCTGGCTTTGGCAGTGAAATCGCCCAGCTGGCCGCCTTGATGCACAAGGCTTAACCAGCATCAGGCGCCGGGTTTACTGGGGGCTGAAGGTAGCCAGATAAGCGGCAATGTCGTCTGCACCGGTCTTGAGTTTGACGCTCATGTTCGGACGGGCAGTTTCGTCATCCAGAAATTCCTTGATGAAGCCGATCGGATCCTGCGCATAAGCAACGATGTTTTCCTCGGTCCAGACCAGACCCGCTTCGCCGGCACGGATCATGTCATCCGTGAACATGCCGATCGGCAGGCGCTCGCTGCCATAGCGATAATCGTTTTCGGACCCGGCCACGCGACCGACGACGCCATACAGATTCGGGCCGGTGATTCCACCTTTGACCAGAACTTCTCCATCCTTGATGATCGCATGACACGAAGAACAACGGTTATATATTGCCTCACCGTTCGCGGGGTCGCCCGCGGCAAGGGTCTGAGAGGGCAGGGCCAATGTGCACAAGGCAGCGGCCAGAATGATCTTTGACATTGGGGTCTCCTTGCAGGAGTTCGCACGCCTTTTGCGCTGTCCTTTATTCGCGCGGAAAGTGCAACAGGTGAGGCGCGTGCAATTTGTAATTTAAATCATCTATTTAGCGAGTATGTTTTTGCTGAAAACAATCTCCGTTTCGAAGTCTTGATTATGTACCTTTTGGGCGCAAATCAGCGGCACCCAGGACAGGCTTCAAATACCCAACCCGGGTGGCGGAAGGCGGGGTGCGAAAGCGAATCAATGACGCATGAATCGAAGTTGCCGACAAAGTCGCACGCGAGATTCACCAAAAAACACTCTCCGCAGCTGCTGGAAACGACACATGCGGCGTATTGCGCGTTTATGAACGCTGGACGAACACTATTCTCCCCGATAGTAAGCGCGGTTAAGACACCGCATTCGTGCGGTGCGCGAGCTATTTGCCCGTCCGCGGGCGCCAGACAATCGGAGATAACCTCGTGTCCCACGCAGAAGACCACGAAGGCACCCGCAGAGATTTCCTGTACTACGTCGCTGGCGGCGCAGGTGTCGTTGCAACGGGTGCAGCCGTATGGCCCCTGATCAACCAAATGAACCCATCGGCAGACGTTCAGGCGCTGTCCTCGATCCGTGTGGATGTGAGCGGTGTTGAGCCGGGTACGCAGCTGACCGTCAAATGGTTGGGAAAACCCGTCTTTGTCCGTCACCGCACCGGTGCCGAGATTCAGGAAGCTCAGAAACAGGACGCCGAAGGTGTTGATGCGCTGCCCGATCCGCTGGCCCGCAACTTTAACCTGAGCGCCGATGCCCCTGCGACCGACGCAAACCGTGTGATGCCGTCGCCGGAAGGCGAAGCGCCGGGTGCATGGGTCGTCCAGATGGGTGTTTGTACCCACCTCGGCTGTGTGCCTCTGGGTGATGCAGGCGACTTTGGTGGCTGGTTCTGCCCCTGCCACGGTTCACACTACGACCTTGCTGGTCGTATCCGCAAAGGCCCCGCGCCTGAGAACCTGCCCATTCCGCCCGCAGAGTGGGTGGACAACGGCACAATCAAACTCGGCTAAGGGAGACCCAAACTTATGTCCGGAATTCCCCACGATCATTACGAGCCGAAGACAAACGGCGAGAAATGGCTGAACAGCCGCCTGCCGATTGTTGGCCTGCTGTATGACACCCTCATGATCCCGACCCCCAAGAACCTGAACTGGTGGTGGATCTGGGGCATCGTTCTGGCGTTCTGCCTGGCGCTGCAAATTGTCACCGGTATCATTCTGGTGATGCACTATACGCCGCATGTTGATCTGGCATTTGCCAGCATCGAACACATCATGCGCAACGTAAATGGCGGCTACTTCATCCGCTACCTGCACATGAATGGCGCATCGCTGTTCTTTGTTGCGGTCTACATCCACATCTTCCGCGGCTTGTTCTATGGCTCATACAAAGCCCCGCGCGAGATCACGTGGATCGTCGGCATGCTGATCTACCTGATGATGATGGGCACCGCCTTCATGGGCTATGTTCTTCCATGGGGTCAGATGTCCTTCTGGGGTGCGACTGTGATCACCGGTCTGTTTGGTGCCATTCCGTTTGTGGGTGACGCGATCCAGACCTGGCTGCTGGGCGGACCCGCGGTGGACAACGCCACGCTGAACCGCTTCTTCTCGCTGCATTACCTGCTGCCGTTCATCATCGCGGCTTTGGTCGTGGTACACATCTGGGCCTTCCACACCACGGGCAACAACAACCCCACAGGTGTTGAAGTGCGTCGCGGCTCGAAGGACGAGGCGAAGAAAGACACGCTGCCGTTCTGGCCGTATTTCGTGATCAAGGACCTGTTCGCGCTGGCCGTAATCCTGGTCGTGTTCTGGGCCGTTGTCGGTTTCATGCCGAACTATCTGGGCCACCCGGACAACTACATCGAAGCCAACCCGCTGGCGACACCCGCACATATCGTGCCTGAATGGTACTTCCTGCCGTTCTACGCGATCCTGCGTGCCTTTACCGGTGAAGTCTGGGTTGTTCAGTTTGCCAGCTTCATCACCGGTGGTATCGTTGACGCCAAGTTCTTCGGTGTTCTGGCGATGTTTGGTGCGATCCTGGCCATGGCGCTGGCGCCCTGGCTGGACACGTCGAGCGTGCGTTCGGGCAAGTACCGTCCGATGTTGAAATGGTGGTTCTACCTGCTGATCATCGACTTCTTCGCCCTGATGTGGCTGGGTGCGATGCCTGCGGAAGAACCCTATGCGACCTTCTCGCTGATCGCATCGGCCTACTGGTTCGCCTATTTCTTCGTGATCCTGCCGATCCTTGGTGTGATCGAGAAACCTCTGGCCCAGCCCGAGACCATCGAAGAAGACTTCAACGCGCATTATGGCAAGGCTGACGCCGACGCCACGCCGGCCGAGTAAGAAGAGGGACCGGAAACATGTTCAAGAAACTTGCAATCGGCGCCGCGCTTGCTCTGGCCCTGACCCCTGCTGCATCCATTGCAGCAGGTGGTGGTGAGCAGCATATCGAAGATTTCGCCTTCTCGTTCGAAGGCCCGTTCGGCACCTGGGATCAGCAACAGCTGCAACGCGGCCTGCAGATCTATACCGAGGTCTGCGCGGCTTGCCACGGTCTGCAATACGTGCCGCTTCGTGACCTGGAAGCGTTGGGTTACTCGGAAGAAGAAGTCATCGCATACGCTGCTGGCAACTTCGAAGTCTTCGACCCCGAGCTGGACGATTTCCGCCCGGCGATCCCCACCGATCACTTCCCGGCCAATACCGGCGTCGGCGCTCCGGACCTGAGCTTGATGGCAAAGGCGCGGGCTGGCTTCCACGGGCCTTACGGCCTGGGCATAAACCAGCTGGTCAAAGGCATGGGTGGCCCGGAATACATCGCCTCGCTGCTACACGGCTACACTGGCCACGAAAAAGAAGAAGCGGGTGCAGTGCTCTACGAAAACACCGCCTTCCCCGGCGGCTGGATTTCGATGGCGCCTCCGCTGGCTGACGAGCAGGTCGAGTTTGCGGACGGGCACTCGAACACGGTTGAGCATATGGCCGAGGACGTTGCCGCATTCCTGATGTGGGCGGCCGAGCCAAAGCTGACAGACCGCAAGAACGCAGGCTTTGTCGGTGTCATCTTCCTGACCGTTCTGTCGGTGCTGCTGTACCTGGTCAACAAGCGCCTCTGGGCACCGCACAAGGGCAAACTCCGCAAGGAAGATTGATCCGATCCGTCCTACCGGATTTTACTAAATCAGCCCCCGCGCCGTCAGGTTGCGGGGGTTTTCTTTTTCCAAGCCTCCATCAGCGCGCGCTTATTTGACCGAAATAAGCGCCGGGTCAATGGATTGGACAGCTTCACAGGCGCACATCAGCCACAACGGCTGATCAACTGCCGTTTGTCTGAAACACGGAGTCACGACAATGAAACTTCCTATTCTTTTTGCCTCAATTCTATTTGCAACGCCGGTATTGGCACTGGATCTCGCACCCGATGCCGAGCTTGGAAAGTCCGAAGCCGAAATTCGGCAAACTCTGACAGGCATGGGATTCGATGTCCGCAAAATCGAGACGGAAGACGGCAAGATCGAAGCCTATGTCGTCAAGGATGGTAAACTGGCCGAGGTTTACGTCGACCCCGCAAGCGGCAAAGTCGTCAAGATTGAGGATCAGTAACCAGAATGTCCGAAACAGAATTGATGCATCGTGGGCGCACAGGCGCCCACGAAGTTCAGGTCTGGGATCCTTTGGTCCGGCTGGTTCACTGGGTCGTAGCCTTGTGCGTTCTGATCAATGCGGCGATATCCAATCCCGAGGGCGCGTTCCACGAATATGTGGGCTATGTCGTGCTGGCTTTGGTCTTGTTGCGGTTGCTTTGGGGGTTAACGGGTCCGGCTTTTGCCAGGTTTGCAGCCTTCCCTTTCAGCCCCCGTTCGGCACTCAACCACCTGCGCGACATGGGGCGGGGTGACCAAAGCGTGCACCTTTCACACAACCCTCTGGGGGCCTTAATGGTCTATAACCTCTGGGCGACACTGCTGGCTTTGTGTGTGACAGGGTTCATGATGGGGACGGTTCGGTTCTTTGGCATCGAATGGGTCGAAGATCTGCACGAACTGGCCTTCAACTGGCTGATGCTGTCTGTTCTGCTGCATGTTGCCGGGGTTGTCATTGATCAGAGGCGAACAGGTGTCGCTTTGGCAAAGGCTATGATAACAGGGCGGAAGAAAATACCTGAGGATTGGTCAACCAAATGATCAAATGGATCAGCAGCCATTGGCGGCCCGGCGATGCAGACGCTCACCGGGCTGTACTTATGTCGATAATGATCATTGTTCAGGTACTTTGCGTGGTGTTTTACCTTGGCGACGTCGCTCTGGATTTGAAGGAAGGCGAGGGGCCTTCTCATGTAAGTCTTGAGGCTTTTGTCGCATTTGTTCTGCTTGCCGGAGTTGTTTTTTTCATGATTGAACTTCGACGCCTGCTGGCAAGGGTGGAACAGACCAAGCTTGGCCTACAGGCCGCGCAGGGTGAAATGAGCGTGGTTATCAACACGTTCTTCGACCGTTGGGGACTTACCACCGCCGAGCGTGATGTGGGTCTATTGGTTCTGAAAGGGTTGGATAACGAAAACATCGCGCGCATCCGGGGGCGGGCCGTAGGAACCGTGCGCGCGCAGACCGCCTCGATCTATGCCAAAGCCGGGGTTGACGGACGTGCGCAGCTAATAAGCGTATTCATGGAAGAATTGCTTGTCGCAGATGGCGAGGCTGCGGACCTTCAGACAACCAAACTGTGATCATTCGCCCCAATGGCTCGGGCGGTTACGATCTGGCCTTCGGGCTGAGGTGCATTGAACGTAACTTCGGTGAATTGTTCCGTCCGCCCCTTATGCGGGTTCTCCATCAGGATCCGGTGGGTTTTGCCGATCTGTTCTGACAGGTGTTTCCTGACCTGAACGTCCCCAGCCGCACGCAGACGGGCGGCGCGATCCTTGATTACATTTCCGTTCACCTGTTGCGGGATGCGAGCCGCTGGAGTGCCTTCGCGTTTCGAATATGGGAAAACATGCAGCCAGGTCAGATCGCAATCGGTAACCAGTTTCAGCGAGTTCTCGAAATGCGCTTCGGTCTCGGTCGGGAAACCTGCGATGATGTCGGCACCAAAGGTCATGTCGGGGCGCAGTTTCCGGGCCTCTTCGGTAAACCGAATGGCATCGTCGCGCAGGTGGCGGCGTTTCATGCGCTTCAGGATCAGATCGTCGCCATGCTGAAGCGACAGGTGCAGATGCGGCATCAGGCGTGGTTCGGTTGCGATGGCCTGCATCAGATTCTCGTCCACTTCGATCGAGTCGATCGAACTGATCCGCAGGCGGGCCAAATCCGGCACTAGTTTCAGGATGCGCATCACCAGATCGCCAAGTTTGGGCTGTGCAGGCAGATCGGCCCCCCATGAGGTCAGGTCGACGCCAGTCAGCACCACCTCATGATAGCCCCGATCCACCAGCCGCTTGATCTGATCCACCACAACGCCGGCAGGCACGCTGCGGGAATTGCCCCGGCCATAGGGAATGATGCAAAAGGTACAGCGGTGATCGCAGCCGTTCTGAACCTGCACATAAGCGCGTGAGCGTGTGCCAAACCCGTCGATCAGGTGCCCGGCCGTTTCGGTGACAGACATGATGTCATCGACCTGAACGGCCTCGGTCTCGCCGATAAAGTCGGCGGCCATGCCTTTCCAGGTTTCTGGCCGCATCTTTTCCGTGTTGCCGATCACCGCATCGACCTCGGCCATCTGCGCGAAGGTGTCGGGTTCTGTCTGGGCGGCGCACCCGGTAACAATCAGCCGGGCGTTCGGATTTTCACGACGCAGTTTCCGAATCTCCTGCCGTGCCTTGCGCACAGCCTCAGCTGTGACGGCGCAGGTGTTTATCACCACGGCATCCGTCAGTCCGGCTTGTTGCGACAGCTCTTTCATCGCCTCGGTTTCATAGGCGTTCAGGCGGCAACCCAATGTGGTGAATTTAGGCGGGTTCATCCCAGCGTCCCTAAGAACTCGGGCGACAACGTGCCCGAGAAGACGTGACAGGTTGACCCGGTCATCCAGACACCATCCTCGCGCCAGTCAACCCAAAGGGTTCCCCCATCAAGATCAATCTGCACCTTTCGCCCCGTCAGCCCACGCCGCGCCGCAGCCACCGCGGTTGCACAGGATGACGACCCTGATGCCAGGGTGATGCCCACGCCCCGTTCCCACACCCGCATGCGGATGTGATCCGGACCCACAACCTGAACCACCTGCACATTGGTGCGCTCGGGATACAAAGAATGGTGTTCATAGCGCGCGCCGAACTCGGCCAAGGGAATCGCCTCGGCGTTTTCAACAAAGAACGTGCAGTGCGGATTGCCCATACCCGTCGCTGTCGGGGTTCCCTCGATGGGCAGTTCCAGCGTGTCCATCTCTTCAGCCAGCGGAATTTCGTGCCATTCCAACTGAGGAAGACCCATATTGACCGAGGTCAGCCCATCACCTGCGTCCTGCGCAAAAAGCGTTCCACGTTGTGTTGTCAACGTCAGCTGGGTTTTGCCCGTCTCATCCATCAACATTCGTGCGATGCATCTTGTGGCGTTGCCACACGCCGCCGAAGTTGATCCATCCGAATTATAAAACACCAGATGCGCGTCCGCCGCACCGTTTTCGATTACGGCCAGCTGATCGAATCCCACACCAAAATGCCGATGCCCGATTCCTCGGGCCAGAGCCGGGGTAATCGAAACATCCTGCATGCGCGCGTCAACGACGACGAAGTCATTTCCCAGCCCATGCATCTTAACAAAGGGCAATCCGGTATCGAGTTTCTGTTGCATGGCGGCGATATAGCGTCGGTCGGAACATGAATCCACCCTGTCGCGTCGAATCGTGAAAAAAGGGGTTGACCCCCCTGCGCCACCTGCCTAAGTAGGCCGCCTATCGGGTCGCCGGAAACACAGGTTGTTTCAGCGAAACGAGGCGCAAATTAAGGGCTTGAACCCGGTTGGGAAATTGCCGTAAAGAGCGCCACGGATCGAGAAGATCCAATAAAAGAGTGGGCCGTTAGCTCAGTTGGTAGAGCAACTGACTTTTAATCAGTGGGTCGCAGGTTCGAATCCTGCACGGCTCACCACTTATTGAATAAAATCAAGTACTTGCGCGAGCGCCGAAGATGGCGTTGAGAATTGGTCAATCCGTGTCCGCCTTGTGTCCGCAGATTCAAGATCCAAATAATAGTTTCTTAGTATGAATCATGGAGTTTGACCATTTGGGTCACTTTTTTGGTCATTTTGCTTCCTAGACTTGGTCATCACCTACACAGGGTGGGCTGCGACGCGATGCTTGCATAGATCCGACTTAACTGAGATCTGTGCCTTCGTCTTTTCAAAGCGTAATTTCAATGATGAATATTGATGCGTGGTGAAGGCTGTCATTGATTATTGCAGGTTCTGTCATTCGCTATAAAGCGCGAGATTTACTTGGTTTCGAGCCCACTCAAGTTGCTGGCCGGTGCATTGAACCTGACGGAAAACCAGAATTCACCTTTACGAACTTTTGGAATAGCGGTAGACCTAGACCACAAGATATTGTGGTTTGATTGGAACTTAGAGATTGATAGTTCCTCGCATTGCTTGAATATTGAAGACCTAGCTCTAGCGGAGGATGAGCGCTAAATGCCTCTCGTAGCGCCCAAAGAATCTGATCCGCTAACAAAGGAACCGCCGCAGATTGTTGATACGCAGCTCACAAAGCTGCTTGATGACAGGGGAGCAGACCCTGACTACTGGTCTTCCAGGGACAGAGATCGGTCTGACAGCGCCCATAGAATCTTTCAGTACCCGGCTATGATGGTTCCAGTAGTGCAACGCCGGTTACTCGGAGCGGTTTTGGAAGCGCGACCGGATATACAATCAGTCTACGATCCATTCATGGGATCAGGCACCTCTCTCGTTAGCGGGATGCACTATGGTCTGAAAGTTTATGGAAATGATATTAATCCACTAGCTGTGTTGATTGGCCGTGTCCGGACGTCTCGTTTGGTCGAACCTGATGTTGGGGCGATTGCAGAGCAAGTCGCTAGTAATGCGGCAGCTGACACGCATGAAACTATCGAAACTTCTCTGTCAAACTTGGAAAAGTGGTTCCAACCGGGAGTCTCTGTAGAATTATCCCGTTTGCGTCGCGCAATTCGGGATTGCAAGGATCTTTGGGTTCGCCAATTCCTTTGGGTCACTTTAGCTGAAACGGTAAGACTGAC
Source organism: Ruegeria sp. AE4 (assembly GCF_056542185.1). NCBI lineage: Bacteria > Pseudomonadati > Pseudomonadota > Alphaproteobacteria > Rhodobacterales > Roseobacteraceae > Ruegeria > Ruegeria sp. AE4. The sequence continues at coordinate 107,087 of NZ_JBQFZK010000014.1, forward strand.
CAGCAACGACCGAACTTCAACCTATAAGCTTCATGCTCGTCCGCAGTCGGAAATCGCCAAGAGAAATTTATCGCCTATCGCCGTGTTTCGTGAACTAGCGAGCAACAATTCCGAGAGCTTCTCCGCTTTTAGGCGCCGGTTAGATGAGTCACATCGGCTAAATTCAGGAAAATACGTAACCGACACAGACGTTCGTTTGGGAGATACTCGCCGAGCTAAAGACCACTGGCAAGATATAGCGCCGTTCGATCTACTGATGACGTCTCCTCCCTACGGGGACAATCTAACCACTGTTACTTACGGGCAGCACTCCTACTTGCCCCTGCATTGGATTGACTTCAAAGATATTGATCCATCGGCTGACGAGGCAACCCTCCGCACCACTCAAGAGATTGACAGACGTAGTTTAGGCGGTGCCGTGAAGGAAAATCTATGGAGCGAAACGAAACTGCTTGAAGCTTCACCTCGTCTTGCTCGTTTCGCTAGTGGCTTGCCTTCTAAGCCTGCTGATGGGCGTTCCAGGCTTATTCGGTTCTATAGAGACGTTGGAGCGAGTTTCGAGAGCATTCTCGACGCAATGAAGCTCAATAGTTATATGATTTGGACCGTTGGAAATCGTAGCATAGCAGGGCAACAGGTCCCGACAGATTTAGTTCTCAGTGAACTTTCTGAGGGGCTAAAATGCAAGGTAGTCACGACGTTGACACGACAGATACATCACAAACGCATGCCCGAAAGAAACGCCAGTTCGTCAACTATGCGGGAAGAGAAAATTCTCTTGATTCGCAAGGCTGAGGTTTGACCTGAATGGCCAATCCGCATTTTGATATTAGCGCTGCTGTTGTACGGCAATTGGGAGACGAGCTAGTCTCCGATGAAGTCACGGCAATCGTCGAGCTCGTCAAAAATTCTTACGATGCAGATGCCAACTATGCGCATGTGGTTGTAGACACAGCCGAGTCGCCACCAGGCGAGGATAGCAAGTTTTCTGGTGCCGTTGGCTACGTGACAATAGAAGACGACGGCATGGGGATGGATCGCGCCGACATTGAACGCGGTTGGCTGATGATTTCGCTGTCAGGCAAGCGAGTCATGAAAGCGTCTGGAAAAACGACTCCTAGGGGACGAACGCCTTTGGGTGACAAGGGTTTAGGACGCTTGAGCACCCAAAAGCTTGGGCGAAATCTGGAGCTCTACACCCGCAAGGATGGTCAGACAAAAACTCTGCACGTCGCATTTGCTTGGGATGCGTTTACCGATGATAAAAGTCTTAGCGAGGTGCCGGTTTCGATTGATCCTGTAAAGGGTCCTGGGCGGAGTAAAGGAACTAGGCTGGTAGTTTCCGGATTAAGGAACCCTGAAGTCTGGGGAGGCAACGCAGTTGAAAAACTAATTGCTGATCTCTCTCAGGTCATTTCACCGTTTCCCGAAGCACGACCCTTTCTCGTGACGCTACGCATCAATGGGCGGCCGATTGATTTGGGGCAGGTTTCTACGAAAGTGCGCAATGCCGCCGCGGCAAAATTCACTATCGATTTTGCTGATGGCACCTTATCTCTGACCGGTAAATTCCGACTCATGAAGCTTCGCGGAAATCAGGACCTTGACTCATTCGAGGCTCTATTGGCTAGTGATAATGGGCGGTCGTTCTTTGAATACCTTAAAACCAAGAAGGCTCCAGCGAATTTTAAGCTTAGTGATGACCCAAATTACTTTCTAGAATTTGATTACAGCGTCCCATTATCATCACTCGGCGGCGCAGAAAAAGAACCTTCTGACGATCCAGACACACCGCCTGTTATTGCTGATCCTGGTCCATTCAATGCTGAAATCGATGAGTTTGTACTTCGCGGCGATGAAATGGGCGCGAAGCTAGGTGGGCTGGCGAACACAAACGAAGTTAGAGAAATTGTAAAGCTACACGCAGGTATTAAAGTTTTCAGAGATGGCTTTGCGATCAAACCTTATGGTTTGAATGGTGAAGACTGGCTCCGCTTAAGCGCTCAGCAAACGAGTGGAAGTTCATACTATGGACTACGCCCACAGAACGTAGTCGGGTTTGTGGCGATTAGTGAGGCAACGAACGGCAACTTGAAGGAGAAGACAGACCGAGAAGGTTTTGTTTCTAATCCATACTCCCAGAATTTTCGGCGTCTAATGAACAAAGCCGTCGAAACCATCGGCGACTTCTACGAATGGACTCGCCGAAACTACAACAAGTTTAAGGCGAGTCAACCTGAGGCAACAAGGCCCTTCGAAGGCGGGCGGAAGGCAATCGCTGATGCTGAAAATGTTGCAAATCGCCTAGCCAGTTACAGTAAAACTGCCAAATCACTTGAAACTAATACAGCAGCTGCGCGGCAAAAAATTGCAACTGTGACAAGCCGTATCCAAAATACACCTTTGCTGACTAGTTCTGCTGAAAGGGAAATGGCTGAATTGCTTACCGAAGCGCAACAAGCGCTTCAAGAATCTCAAGCTCTGTTTTCTGATTTGACGAAATACGCGGCAGAGGCGAAAGACCTCGCGGCGATTGTTGCGGTTCTTTCCCCGCGCTTGGATGTGCTGTCCGACCAATTGCAGGACTTTTCTGAGCTGGCGGGTTTGGGACTTCTGGCTGAAGCGCTTTCACACGAGGTTCAAAATCAAACCGACCGGTTGATGCAAAAGGCTTCAGCGGCCGTTAAGCGTGCCAAGAAGACAACCCCACCAAACATGGATCTCTTAGTGCTGGGCCAAGAAGTTACGACGGCGGCGGCTGCACTTCGGCGACAGATTGGCCACCTGTCCCCTTCATTACGCTATCAGCGGGACAAGATTGAGGTTTTTTCTGTTTCGCAGCTCATTGATGACATTCGCGCCCACTTCGTGGATCGATGGGGAGCCAGCGGGATTCAGTCCGAAGTTGATCCTGACAGCTCTGATTTTTCCATTAAAACCAATCGTGGAAGATTGACGCAAGTTGTCGACAATATCGTTCTAAACTCAGAGTATTGGCTCAAAGAGGCACAAGCTAAACAGGCAAGCTTTAGCCCTAAGATAACCTTTAGCTACAAGTCACCGCGGCTTCAGATTTGGGACAATGCAGGCGGGGTAGACCCTGCGGTCGAAGACGCTCTATTCGAACCCTTCATTACCCTTAAACCGAAGGGTGAAGGTCGGGGTCTTGGCCTTTTCATATGCGCTCAAATATTAGAGTCGATGGGTGGAACTATTTCGCTTCTCAGTGTGAGAAATGAACACAATCGCAGGTACGTTTTTGAACTAGATCTTTCAGGAATAGTGGATGGCTAAGACACCGGAGCCTGATGCGAATGTCGCAGGCACATCTATTGAGGAAATTTTGGAAACTACCGCCGGACGGCCTATTGCCGAGATAGAAGCGGTAAACGAAGAAGGAACCGAGGCTGTTATGGATAGCCCCAGCGACAAGCTTGCTGAACTTTTTGACCATTTAAAAATTTTTAAAGTCGTCTTTGTAGACGACAAGGCAGAACAGCCGGTAGATGCAGGAAGCGTTTTCAAAGTTCTAGTGGAAAAAGACACCGCCAAAGAACCATTAGCCGCGTATTTTCCGAGCATTGAGTTGACAATAGAGAACGAAGCGCTTTTGGACCAGCTGGCCATGCGGCTGGGCGAACTCGATGCCGGAGATTTGTTGGGACTTCGTGATGTATTGTCTAAACACAGCGATGACGCTGCTGAGCGGGAAGCATTAGTTCGGCTAAAAGACCTTTTGCCGAAAAATACTGAAATACAACTCCTAACGCCGCATGCATGGCTCGATCAGCGAGATGCATTAATCGAAGAGTGTACAGAAGAACGAAGAAATCTGTTCTTTTTCGATCAAGAGTTGGAAGGTGACCAAGCAACTTTAGGATTCTCAAAGGGGTCCGATATCATTCGGGACATGGCTGAAAAAGAAAAGGCTGGCTTTGGAACTAGGTGGTTCTGCGGAATGTTGACCCATACTGTACAGTTGGGCAGCGAAGTAGAAGCCTGGCTCGCTTTGGAGAAGTCAGAAAATCTGGATCTTCAATATTTCATGCCAATAGCTAAGGCCACCTTAGACGATACATCTGCGTTCTACGGTGCCGTGTATCGCACGCTAATCACCACGTACAGTCAAACGATGAAAGGACTAGCGCAAGGCGCTTTTGAGGAGGCATTGAAAGATGCTTTGGAAAAATTTGCCAGCCTGGATCCAATCGACTTTGAACATATGGTGGTGAAGTCTTCTGAAATTGAAGGTGTATCCGAGCTAGACACTCTCATCCGGTTGTATGGAATAATCCAGAAGGACCAAGTTAAGTCGCAAATTCTTCAGGAGGCAAGAGTTGGCGAATTCACTTCTGCTGCCCGTTCGGCCAAGGAGATTGCCGACATCGGCCGTGAATTGTCCTCAACTTCGAAGGAGCGTCTCCAACAACTTCGCCGTGAGGAGCTTTACGAGAGCGATCAACTTGTAAACAGCTATAATGACCCGCTTCGAAACGGTGACTTGTTCGAGATCGGCGAAGGCGAAGCTGTTAAGCTCTGGGTCCTCATCGCGCAGCCTTGCGATTTAATGGTTCGTAGTAATGGCAAACGTGTACGAGAAGAAAACTTCAAGGTGGCTGTTCTTGCACCCGTTCGAACCAGGCCTCGAGGAAAGGCCGAGGTTGTCAAAGGTGGGTTGCACTTTTCGCTGGAACACTACGATCATGCAGGTGCTCAGTCAGCAATCGTTCAATTCGCTGACGCTACTCCAGCCAACTTACAAGTCCTTGACCTAGCCGTTTTTAAGAAGGACGGGCGTTGCCAACTATCTTCGGCTGCCGACCCAAACCTTAACCTTCCTAGTAGCGCTTGGGAAAAGCGGGACGCAGAACTAAGAAAGCACTTTGGACGTGTCGCGGTTTGCTGCCGCTCCTTTGATAGCATTTATTGCAGCAAAGGAGACGAACTATGGGACTGAAACGGACGGACGAATTTC